>JBOHSP010000403.1:0-6193 GCA_050733275.1 Gemmatimonadales bacterium | reverse complement strand
GAGCGAGCAGGCTCGCGAATTCGCCGTCGCGCCCCTCGCGGCCCTCGCCCCCGAGCGGCGGGACGTCCTCGAGCGGCAATGCCCCGACGTCGTGGATCTCCCGCTCGAGGCCGAGCGCGAAGGGCTGCAGCCCGGCGCCGTGCTCGAGCTCGCGCGCCGCGCCGTCGACGGCGCCCGGCAGGCGCTCGAGCGCGACCTCGCCGAGCGCTGCCTGCCGGACCTCGCTGCCGGCGAGTGGCTGTTGGTGGACGGGCTGCTCTCGGTGTCCGGCACGCTCGCCCGGCACCCGCGCGCCCTGGGCATCATCAAGAGTCACGGCACTCAGTTCTTCACGGGCTCGAATCTCGAGCGCGCCCTCACGTTGCCGGCCGAACACCGCAGCAGCGTGTTTCGCGCCCGCGGCGGGCATGCGCGCAACGCAGTCTTTTCCTGGTATCTGCGGCTGTGGCCCTGGCAGGGGAACGACTTGCTGTACGGCCTGCTGCGGATCGAAGCGCGCGCCGACCCCGCGACCGTTACGGCCGCGTCGGCGATCAGCGGCTGGCTGGCCGCCGAGCGCGCTCCGCTCGCGACGCCCGACGCGCGGTGGGACCGCCTGTTGTATCCTTTACATGACGTGGAGACCTACCTGACCAGCCGGGCGCCGCGAGATCTGCTCGCCACCAGGGGCTCGCGTCTCCCGCGCACGGGCACATGATCGACACGGCGAGCCCCGCGCCCGTGGGTCGCGTCGTCGCGACGGAGCTCAAGCCCGCGACTGCGCACCAGTTCCACTTCTGGACGGCGATCGACACCGCGATCGGCATCGGGGCGATCGTGAAAGTCGCGGGAAGGGGACAGGGGGAAGAGGGCAGGGTCGTGCACGGCATCGTGACCGAGGGCTTTGCGTACTCGGACCTCGCCACGCCGCTGCACGACGTGGTCGGGGCCGAGGGCGACCCCGCCCGCGCCGCCGACGCGCCGACCGAGCGGCAGCAGATCCGCTACTGGACCGCCGCCGTGCTGCGCCAGCAGCCCGAGGAGCCGCTGCAGCCCGTGCCACTCGGCCAGGTGTTCCTCGCCGACGACGCCGACGTCGCCCAGGCGCTCCGCATGGACGGCTATCTCGACGCCCCCACGCCGACCGCGATCCCGATCGGGCTGTACACGGCCGGCGGGCACGAGGCGCCCGTCTACCTCGACGCCGATTTCCTGATCGGCCCGGAAGCGGCGCACCTCAACATCTCGGGCGTCTCGGGCCTCGCGACCAAGACGAGCGCGGTCGAATTCCTGCTGGGGTCCATTTTCCACCACTTCCCCCCGCACAAGGGTCGCGTCGCGGCGCTCTGCTTCAACGTCAAGGGACCCGACCTCTGCTTCCTCGATCAGGCGGCGGAGCTCGGCGACGAGGACCGGCGGCGCTACGAGCGGCTCGGGGTGCCGCCCACGCCGTTCGCGCGCGTGCGGGTGTTCGCCCCGCTGAAGTCCGACGGCGTGAACCTCAACACGCTGCGCACGCACCCGGATCTCGTGGAGCAGGTGGAGCCGCTGACGTGGGGTCTCACCGAAGTCGTGGACTACGCCGAGGTGCTGCTCAATCGCGACGACATCGACGCGAAGGCCGACGCGTTCATCGATTTCCTGCGCGATCGCGTGCTGGGGAGATCGTTCGAGGACGGCTTCGGCGGCGCGCACCGGGTGCAGACCTTCGCCGATCTGGACCGGCTGTTCCGCGCCATCTTCGACGGCCTGGAGCTGACGGGAGGCGGGCGCAGCGACACGTGGCGCACCCACCACATCGCGACGATCCGCAAAGTCCGCAATCGCCTGTCGAACATCTCCACGCGCTGCAAGGGACTGGTGACGGACGACGGACCGTCGTCCGACCTTCCCTGGGGGGCGTTCGAGGACCGCGCGGTGTACGTGATCGACGTCGCCAACGTGGACCCGCTCGGCCAGGACCTGGTGTTCGCGCGCGTGGTTTCGACGCTGCGCGAGCATCTCGAACGGCGCGATCTGGGCGTGGACGCCGTCGTGGTGTTCGTGGACGAGCTGAACAAGTACGCGCCGGGGGACGGCCCCGAGACGTACGTGAAGAAGATGCTGCTCGACATCTCGGAGCGCGGCCGCTACCTCGGGCTGGTGTTGTTCGGCGCCGAGCAATTTCGCTCCCAGGTGCACCGGCGCGTCGTCGGCAACGCGGCGACGCAGGTCTTTGGCCGCATGGACATGGATGAGCTGGCCACGCCCGGCTACCAGGTCCTCTCGCCCGCGACAAAGATCAAGCTCGCCACGCTGCCGATCGGCGAGCTGATGGTGCGTCATCCGCATTTCACGCAGCCGATCTTCGTGCGGTTTCCCAAGCCCGCCGTGCTGCGCGGCCGCGACGGCGTCGAGCGGTTTCCGCCGGCGGCCGATCTGCCGTTCCCCGACGCCGTGGTGCGGCAGCTCGTGCGGCTCGACCGACGCATCCGGCCCAATCAGGTCAAGGACGTGATCGCCGATCGCGACGAGGAGGACGTGCGCCGCGCGCTGGGCGCGGTGCGGCGCGCACGGCCCGCGGAGGTGCTCGCGTACTTCCGCAAGGCGCTGGGCACCCGCGTGGCGGCGGACGCCGGGTCCGCGCGCGAGCGCCACGCCTCGCCGCCGGTGCCGCCGCTCACCCCCATTTCCGACGAGCCGTACTGATGCGGCCCGGGCGCGTGCCGGCCGGGGCCGCCGCGCTGCTGCTCGGCGCCGCCTGCGGCGGCGGTCCGCGGATCGTTCTCCGCTATCACCCGCCGGCGGGCGCGACCTACCGCTTCACCCTCGAGCAGCGCCAGGAGCTGAGGATGGAAAGCGGCTCCACGGCCGCCATCCACGCGCAGCAGCTCGTCGTGATGCGGATGCATTTCCGCCAGGCCGTCGCCGGCCCGGCGCCGGATGGACATGGCACCACCGTGCGGATCACGTTCGATTCCACGCGGATGGAGATGCCCGGCCTGCCACCCGCGATGGAGGGATTCGCGAGCGACCGCCTGCGCGGACTCGAGGCCACCGTGCTGTTCGATGACCGTGCCCAGGTGGTGCGCACCGACTTCGCGCCGTCACCCGGCATCCCGCCCGACATGGCCGAGCAGATGGCCGCGGGCGTGAAGATGATGGGGTTTGCGATGCCGGCGGAACCGGTCGGGCGGGGAGACTCCTGGACCGTCACGACCGAGCTGCCGATGACCCAGTTGCCGGGCACCTCGAGCGGCAGCGGCGCGGCGCGCACGCGCCTCACCGTACGGACGATCCGCATCGCCGCCGGCACTCCGCCGGATACCCTGGTGGTACTGGACGTCCGCACGTCGTTCCCCGAGGAGCCAATCCCGATCGAGTTCCAGGGCCGCCGGGCGACGCTGCGGCTGTCCGGCACGCTCACCGGCGAGCAGACGTTCTCCATCACCCGCGGCACCATCGTGCGGGGCGATCTCGGCGGCACGATCCGGATGCAGGTGAGCGGCGGCGGACTGGGCCAGCAGGCGATGCGCTCCGACACCCGCACCACGTTGCGCCTGGTGGGCCAATCGTGAAGCTCGCGCACCTCGCCGATCTGCATCTCGGATTCCGGCAGTTCGACCGCCAGACGTCGCGCGGCACGAACCAGCGCGAGGCCGATGTGGCGGAGGCGTTCCGTCGCGCCGTGGACGATCTGCTCGAACAGCGTCCGCTGCCCGACCTGATCGTGCTCGCGGGGGACATCTTCCATTCCGTCCGTCCGACCAACGCCGCCATCCTGTTCTGTTTCAAGCAGCTCCAGCGGCTGCGCAGCGGTCTCCCCAACGCCCCGATCGTCGCGATCGCCGGCGAGCATGATACGCCGCGCTCGACGGAGACCGGGACGATTCTCCGGTTGTACGAGGCGCTCGGCGTCGAGATCGCGGTGGACGCGCCGCGGCGCATCGTGTTCCCCGAGCTGGACTGCGCCGTGCTCGCGGTCCCGCACCAGGCCCTCGCGCAGGCCGAGCGGCCGGCGCTGCGGCCGGAGCCGGGTGGACCCACCCTCAACGTCCTCGTCACGCACGGCGATCACGGCGGTCTGGGCGAGGAACGCGGCACGCTCGAATACGGCGGCGCGGCGCTGTCGCGCGAAATGCTGGCGCCGGAAAAGTGGGACTACATCGCGCTGGGGCATTATCACACGGCCGTCGCGGTGGCGGCGAACGCCTGGTACTCGGGGAGTCTCGAATACCTACCGCCGAATCCGTGGGGCCAGCAGCAGGAGGAGGCGGCGCTGCGGGCCGCGGGCGGCAAACGCGCGAGCCGGGCGGGCGGCGCGGGTGGCGCCCCGACGGGGAAGGGCTACCTCCTGGTGGAGATTCCCGGCGCGCGCGTGACGTTCCGGCCGGTCGCGGCGGCGCGCCGCCATATCGATCTGCCGCCGATTCAGGGCGCGGGGTTGAGCGCGCGGGAGCTGGACGCGCTGATCGCGGAGCGCGTGAGCGGGTCGCGTCCCCCCATCGACGATCAGGTGGTGCGGCTGCTGGTGTGGGACGTGGACCGCGCCACGGCGCGCGACCTCGATCACGCGGCGATCCGCGCCTTCAAGGCGCGCGCGCTCAACTTGCATCTCGACCTGCGGCGGCCGGCGGCGCAGCGCGAGGCGGTCGCGGGAAGCGGAGCACCGGGCGTCAGGCGCCAGACGCTCCCCGAGACCGTGCGGGAATTCCTCAGCCGCCGCACGCTCGATGCCGACCTGAGCCGCGAGGGATTCGTCCGCCTGGGCATCGACTACCTCGACGCGGTGGCGCGCGCCGAGACGGAAGGCGGCGGCTAGCATGAAGCTGCACCGGCTGCGCCTCGTGAATTTCCGCCAGCACGCCGACACCGAAATCGCGTTCGGCGACGGCATCACCGGCATCATCGGCCCGAACGGCTCGGGGAAGAGCTCGCTGCTGGAGGCCATCGCGTGGGCCATCTACGGCAATGCGGCGGCGCGGGGCGACAAGGATTCGATCCGCAATCTACGGGCGAAAGCGCGCACCCCGGTCCGCGTGGAGCTGGAGTTCGGACTCGGCAGCCACGAGTACCGCGTGGAGCGCGGGCTCAACGGCGCCGAGCTGCGGCAGGACGGCGCGCTGGTGGCGAACTCGCTCAAGGAAGTCACGGCGCGGCTGCAGCGCGTGCTGGGCATGACGCACGACGAGTTCTTCAACACCTACTTCACGGGGCAGAAGGAGCTCGCCGTGCTGGCCGACGCGTCGCGGCCCGAGCGCGCGGCGTTTCTGTCGCGCGTGCTCCGCCACGAGCAGCTCACGCTCGCCCAGGAGCGCATCCGCGAGCGGCGCAACGCGCTGGCGCACGAAGTCGAGGGTCTGGAGACGGGACTGCCGCCGCGCGGGGCGCTCGAGGCGGAGCGTCGCGCCGCGGAGGAGCGGCTCGGCGTCGCGCGCAAGGCCGCGGCGGCGGCGGTGGCCGCGCGCGGCAAGGCGCAGGCGGTGCTGGCCGAGGAGGAGCCCCGCTGGCAGCAGTGGGTCGCGCGCCGCGACCGCACCCTGTCGCTCGACGGCGACCGGCGGGTCGCCGAGCAGGGGGTCGTGGTCGCCCGGCAGGAGTTCCAGCGGCTCGACAAGGAGCTGGCCGAGGCGCTGGCGGCGCGCGAGGAGCTGCGCAAGCTCGAGTCGGAAGTCGCGCCGCTCTCGCGGCTCAAGGCCGAGCTCGCCGAGCTCGACGCGCTGCACCGCGAGGACGCGGCGCGCCGCGAGGATCAGGCCAAGATGACGGAGTTGGCGCGCACCCTTGCGACGCTGGACCGCCGCATCGCGGAGCTGGGCGACCCGGAGGCCGAGCTGGCCCGCGCCAGTGCCGACGCCCGGGCGCTCGCCGAGCGGCTCGAGGCCGCCGACCGGGCGGCCAAGGACCAGCAGGCGGCGTGGGTGCGTGAGAAGGAATACGCCGGCACCCGCCGGGCCGAGCTGCTCAAGCAGTACGACGAAGTGAAAGATCAGCGCGACAAGATCGCGCAGCTCGGGCCGGAGGGGGAGTGCCCCACCTGCCGGCGGCCGCTGGGCGCGGAGCACGCGGCGGTGCTGGGCGTGCTCGATCGCCAGCTCCAGGCCATCGTGGACGACGGCACGTACTTCCGGCAGCGGATCGAGCAGCTCGCGCAGCCCCCGGCCGCGGTGGTCGAGGCGGAGGCGGCGGGCGATGCGGTCCGGGAGGAGGCGCGCCGCGCCAGCGAGCACGAGGG
>JBOHSP010000402.1:0-6431 GCA_050733275.1 Gemmatimonadales bacterium | reverse complement strand
TGATTCACATCGTGATCGCAGGGATGGTCATGGGCACGTTCCCCGCCATGCATCCGATGATCCCGGAGCAGATGCCCGCGCCCGGGGCGTTCCTGTCCGCTATGGGTGGGACGTTCGTCGCGATCTTTGTGCTGGAGCACCTGCTCTATGGCGGCATCGTCGGCGGGATGTACCGCGTGCGCGGCATGCCCCGCACCGTACAACCGGCGGCGATATGAGGCGGCGTCACCCTGGAGCGAGACTGGTGGGCGCCGCCGCCGCCTGGGATACCTCGAGCGAGCCGCCTACTGAGGCGGCGTCGGCTCCACCTGTTGCACTTCGATGATGTGCGCGTTGACCTCGGGGACGCGCCCTTGGACGATGACGGGCCGCCGGCGGGCTGCATCGCCGAGCCGCTGCACCGCGCCGGCCGAATCGCGTAGCGCAAACCGCAGCTCGGCGTGCGGCAGCACCAGCAGCCATTCGCCATCGCGCCACGTCAGCGTTCCAGCGACCCGCACCTCGGCGGCCTTGGGCGTGAAGCCGTTCCGGCGCACCGCCTCGCGAATCTCCGCAACGGTCGCACGATTCTCGGCCTGGAAATGCACTATGGCGAGCCCCTCGTTGAGGCTCACGCGCACGCTGTCCACTCCGGGGATCTTTCGTACGGCCACGCGCACGGCGTGGGCGCATACCGCTCAGTCCATCCCGAAGATCGTCTGGCGCACCTCCTGCAGCTGCGCGCTCCCAGTCGGCGTCACGAGCACCGACAACAGCCCCAGCGTGACCACACAGCGAATCATGGTGTTCTCCTTCAGAACCAGAATGTCGTAATCACCGCGAAGCGCAGGGACTCTCGCGGCTGCGATCCGTTCAACCTGCCGTAGACGGGAAACGCGGGGCCCCCTGAGATCCCCCACGATCCGTACAATCCCAACACCGTGGGCGCGATGAAGATCTGATGGCCGCCCGTATTGGTCTGTCGCGCTCCGGCGATCACGTCGCGCGCGGCGCGCTCGCCGAACGCCTCGATGAACACGCGCCAGTCCGGATGCGGGACATCCTTCTGAAATGGGGGCGGCCGGTACCCAAGCACGAGACTGTACATCACGACGTCCCCCGGATGATCGCTGCTGTTCCCGATCGGCGTCATGTAGCGCCGCACCAGTCCGCCGGCCCACGCGTACACCGTCCGCGACGCGTACCCGGTAACGACGGCCCCATACAGGCCCGGCGACGTCCGCACGCCAGCCCGCACGGGATCGGTCGGGTAGTCGAACCCGATGAAGATCGTGGACTCGAATCTCGATCCCACAGCGGTGCCGGTGCGGTGAAACCGCCAGCCGAGCAGGAACTCCACATCCGGACTCATCGGCATGCGCGACATGCCATGCGCGGGACGCAAGCCTTGCGGGACGTAGAGCGGCATCGGAAATGAGGCGGAGATCTGCAGATCCTCGGTGATCCCGTAACTCACCATGGGACGCAGCATGAGCATGCGGGTATCGCCGACCCAGCGCCCCATCGTGCCGATGTCGATGCTCCACCCGCCTGTGCCGAGCGTGGGCGTAGAGAGCCCGTACACGGGCCCGTGTCCCTGGGCGGCCGCGAGACTGGTCCCGGCGGCAAGGGCGAGCAGGACCCGCGTCAGGTGTCGAGCCACCGAAGCACGGGCGCGAGGACGTAGGCCACGAAGAAACCGGCCGAGTAGACGAGCACGGACCCGCGCCACAACCGGCGGTTGAGGCGGGCGACTTCGGGCGGACAGACGGCGCCGGGCATAGCCAAACGGGGCACGACGCGGTGCAGGTAGAACCAGATGCCGGCGAGGAGCAATCCCGACGCCGCGAACACCCACGCCTTGTGACGCGAGAGTGTCACGAGCCACGGCAGGCTGGAGACGAGCGACGCCACCGTCGCCCCCATACCGAGCAGGACCAGCAGCGACGGCAGCGCGCAGCACACCAGGGTACCGGCCGACGCGAACAGCGACAGCCAGGCGCCGAGGCGCCCGTTACCCACGGATTTCGTCGAGCGTTCCGCTCTTCACGGCGCGGACCAGCCGGTTCCACTCCTCGCGCCCGAGGGTCGCGAGGTTCGGAGCCTCGCCGATCGTGACGCGGCCGTCGTCGTAGATCTCGACGGCGGGGCACGCGTCGCAGGCCGGGCACAATGAGTGAGTTTGCTTGGGGGTGTTCATGCGTCCTCCTTGCTCTTGAGTGCAGTGGATTCGATGATCTTGCAGACGCACGCACGGTTCTCCGGGGAGCGTTGCGCCGTGCTCAGCACCCGGCCGAGCGTGCGTTCGAGAGACCGGAGGTCGGCGATCCGCGCGCGGATCTCGCCGAGCCGGCGCTCGAGCAGCGCCCGCACGTGCGCGCACGGGTCGCGGCCACCCGAGGCGATCTCCAGGACCTCGCGGACCTCGCGGAGGGTCAGACCGAGCGCGTGCGCCTTGCGAATCAGGGCGATGCGCTCGAGCGTCGCGTGCTCGTACAGCCGGTAGCCCCCATCGGTCCGCGTGGGGCGCGGCAAGAGGCCGAGGCGCTCGTAGTAGCGCAGCGTGTCGGGCGTCGCCCCGGCGAGGGTCGCCAACTGGCCGATGCGCATGCGCGCGGGGGGCGTAGGGTGCATACTGGTCTACGATCATAAACCCTAGAGCGGACTCCAGAGTCAATGGCTTTCATTTCCTACGTCCCCGAGGAGCAGATCCCCGAGCCGGACCGTGTCCCCGACCGGGACAACATCCTCCGGATTCACGGGGTGCATCCGCACTCCATGCGGCTGCACTACGACCTCTACATCGAGCTGATGCGCGGCCCGAGCCCGCTCTCCCGCGTCCAGCGAGAGCTGTTGGCGGTCGTGGTCTCGGCGGTGAACCGCTGCCACTACTGAATCGAGCATCACGGAGCGGGACTCCGTCAGCTGCTCCAACACGCCGGTCGCTCCGCCGCCGCGGCCGAGCAATTCATGCGTGACCTGGTCGCAGACCCTCGCGCCGCCCCGGTCACGCCCATGGATCGCGCGATGATCGACTATGCGCTGGAGCTCACGCGCACGCCCTCTGCCATCACGGCCGAGCGTGTGGCGGCGCTGCGCACTGCCGGGTTCGACGATCGGGGGATCCACGACATCTGCCTGGTGACGGCGTACTTCGCGTTCGTGAATCGCGTGGCGGACGGGCTGGGTGTGGAGCTCGAGGAGCGGTTCGTCCGCCGAGCCCCTTGACCCTATACCAAGGTATAGGGTTTATCCTGAATGACGACCATGACCATCGGACAGGTCGCCGCGGCAGCCGCGGTGAACATCCAGACCATTCGCTACTACGAGCGCCGGGGCTTGATGACGGCCCTGCGCCGCACGCCGTCCGGCTATCGCCAGTTCGCCGCGGATGCCGTACACCGCCTGCGCTTCATCAAGCATGCGCAGGAGCTGGGCTTCTCGCTGACGGAGATCCAGGAGTTGCTCGGTCTGCGCGTCCGGCATGCCGCCGCCTGCGGCCCGGTCGAGGGGAAAACCAGGCAGAAGATCGCGGTCGTCGATCAGAAGATCCGCGACCTCCGGCGCCTGAAGCGCACGCTGGAGCGCCTGGCCGCGGCATGCGCGGCGCGGCGGCCGACGGACGATTGCCCGATCCTCGAGACATTGGAACAGACTGATGACGCCCATCACTAAGAGCGTGCTCGCGGCCACGGGCGGCATCGCCGCCGCCGCCGGCTCGGCGGCCTGCTGCATCGGGCCCCTCGCGGCCCTGGCGCTCGGCGTGAGCGGCGCCGGAATCGCCGCGACGTTCGAGCCCCTGCGCCCGTACCTGCTCGCCGGCGCGTTCGGCTTGGTCGGCCTCGGCTTCGTCGCGTTGCGCCGCGAAGAGCGCAAGGCGTGCGAGCCCGGCACGACCTGTTCGTCTCCCATGGTCCGCCGACGTATGCGACGGGCGCTGTGGACCGCGACTGGCCTTGTGGCGCTGTTCGCCACGTTCCCCTGGTGGATCGGCTTGATCCTGTGAACGCCAGCTTCGATCTCGCAGTTGTTGGCGGCGGATCCGCGGGCTTCGCCGCTGCGATTCGCGCGGCCGATCTCGGGGCTCGCGTCGCCCTGATCTCGGGTGGCACGCTCGGCGGCACGTGCGTCAATGTGGGCTGCGTGCCGTCCAAGACGCTGCTCCGGGCCGCCGAGGCGCACCACCGCCGAGCGCATCACGGATTCGCCGGCGTTCCGAGCCATGACGGTGCTCCTGACTGGGCTGCGGTGCGAGCACAGAAAGACGCCTTGGTCCAGGAGCTGCGCGATTCCAAATACCGCGACGTGTTGCGCTCGTACAAGACGATCACGCTGGTCGAGCAGCGGGCAGCGTTCACCACTGACCGCGTGCTGCGACTCGGCGATGGAGCCGAGGTCACGGCTGGAACATTCGTCATCGCAACCGGGGCCTCTCCGTGGGCACCTCCCATCGCGGGTCTCGCCGAGGCCGGCTACCTCGACAACGAACGCGCGATGGCGCTCGAGCGGCTGCCGCAGTCGCTGATCGTGATCGGCGGCAGCACGGTCGGGCTCGAGCTGGCGCAGATGGTCGCCCGGCTGGGCGTCAAGGTCACCGTGCTCGAAGCCCTTCCTCGGATCGTGCCCGCCGAGGACGACGAGATCGGCGACGCGCTGGGCGAGTCCTTGCAGGCCGAGGGTCTCGAGATCGAAGCCGGCGTCACGGTGGACGCGGTTCACTGGCAGGGCGACTACGCGGTGACGTTCCGACGCGACGGCGCACTGCGCACCGCGCACGGCGCACAGCTTCTCGTGGCCACAGGCCGCCGAGCCAATACGACAGACCTTGGCCTGGAGGCGGCTGGCGTCGCCGTGGGTGCGAAGGGCGAGATCACCGTCGACGAATTTCTCCAGACGTCGATCCCCCAGGTGTATGCCGCCGGCGACGTGATCGGCGATCCGATGTTCGTCTACGTCGCGGCGTACGGGGGAGCGCTCGCTGCCGAGAACGCGCTCGAGGGAAATGTGCGCCGCTACGACCTGTTGGCCCTTCCCCGGGTGACGTTCACCGATCCCGCGGTGGCGTCAGTCGGCGTTACGGAGGATGAGGCGCGTGCCCGAGGCCTCGACCCACTCGCCTCGAAGCTGCCGCTCGAGCACGTGCCGCGCTCGCTCGCGGCGCGCGACACGCGCGGGTTCGTGAAGCTGGTGGCGGCTGGGGCGACGCGGAAGATCATCGGCGCGCACATCCTGGCGGCTGAGGCGGGCGAGATGATCACGGAGCCCGCCCTGGCCATCAAGCACGGGCTCACGATCGAGGACCTGGTCGCGACGTTCCACCCGTACCTGACGCTGGGGGAAGGGATCAGGCTTGCCGCGCAGGCCTTTACCACGGACGTGGCCAAGCTCTCCTGCTGCGCGGCCTGATCATACGGCGCCGTCGGCGAGCGATCGCCGCTGAGCGGCGCGACTCTCGCAGAATGGCGTCGCGCACCGCGGCGACCGATTCTCCGAAGCCGTAAAATACCCGGGCGACCTGGAGGTCGCGGTCCAGCACGAGCGTGTACGGCAATCCCCGATAACCGTAACGCGTGCGCAAGCCGCCGCGACCTTCAGCACTCGGGAAGGTTACGCCGATTTCGGCGAGAAAACGGCGGGCATCGTCGGGATTGACGTCTTCGTTGAGACCGAGCACGGCGACGTTGGTCGTATCCAGCTCGCGACGCAACCTGTCCAACTCCGGCAATTCGTGGCGGCAGGGTCCACACCAGCTCGCCCAGAACGTCAGTACGACGACGCGCCCGCGGTAGTCCTCCAGCCGCACGCTGTCGCCGCTGATTAACGCTGGAAGCACGAACGGCGGAAACGGCGCCCGCAGCCGCTCACCGGTGCGCGCGAGCGCGCGCTCGGCCGGCATCGTGGTGAGGCGGCCGGTGTGATCGACAAATACCGCGCTGTTACTCGGAACCGTCTGTTCCCGCTCGAGCCGGCCCGTCGGCGCAACCACGTAGACGTGATCGGCTTGCCCGCGAGGGCCCGCGGACCCCAGCACGTAGAGCCGCCCGTCTGGCCCCACGGCGGCGCCCGCATGCACCGGCACAAATCGCGGGAGCGGCGATCCCCGGACGACGCGCAGAGTGGGTGCGGGTGGCGGGTCGGCGAGCGGCCGCGTGACACGCCATTGGAGCGTGCCGCTGCTTGCGTAGCGGCGAATCTCCGGCGTGAGAGCGGACACGAAGTAAATGCCATCGCGATCCGCCGCGACCCAGCCGGCGTTGCCGAGTTGACCGAGCAGCGGGTTCGCGGGTGTCGAGACGGTCCCGATGTTGCCGGCCGGTGCGCCGCTCGACGCGAAGCGTCGGAGCAACGGCTCGTGGGGGCTGAGCGGCAACAAGCCGAATTCGTCGATGGTCCGGGCGGCGACGAGTGTGTCGTGCACGGCCGCGGCAGGCGGGAACTCCAGTGATTTGGGA
>JBOHSP010000401.1:0-2401 GCA_050733275.1 Gemmatimonadales bacterium | reverse complement strand
TCCGGCGGCAGCGCATCGGGCTGCGACACCACGGCGGTGCGCCCGGACGATAGCGGTTCGGGAATCTGTGCGGCCGGCGGAGGTTGTGAAGCCTGCGGAGACGGCGGCGGCGGCGCAACCGCCGGCGGATCGCCTGAAGCGCGCGGCGCCGGGAGCCGCTGACTCGCCCCCCGGCCCGGCAGCAGTGTGATCCGACCCAGCGAGGCATCTTCGGCGCCGAGGCTGCCGACGGCCACGCCGAACAGACCCAGCAGATGCTCCGGGGTGACGCCGGGATGCACCTGAATCGCGCGGACCCCGCGCGCATACAGCAGCCCCGCCAGCTCGGCGACCTGCGTGTTGCGGGGCAGCAGGTGGTGGCCGCGCCAGTGCAGCCCCGTGGCACCGATTTTCCACTCGACCGTGCCGAGGGCGGCGAGCGCCGGCAGCGCCGCGGTGATGTGGCGCATGGCCTCGAGCACGGCTGGATGAGACGGCGGGTACAGGCGGGTCAGCCGGAACGTCGTACCGATCGTCCCCAGCGCCTTGTCCACTGCCGTGGTATCGATGGCCACGCTCAGCGCTTGATCCGTTCGCCCTTGTCTTCCACGGCGAACACCCAGGTCGCGAAGCGCGAGGGCTCGATGGGGTCGTCGGCGCGGATGGCGGTCCACTCGACGTCGCTGCCCGATCCCGCGGGCGCGGCCGCGCGCGCCTCCGCCTGCCGCAGCATCGCGCCCGCGCGCCGCACCCACACACCGAACTGCGCGGGACGCAGGTCCACCCAGCCGCGCGGGGCGGCCGCGAGCGGATCGCACTCGTCGGGCGGCACGGCGAGCGTGGGGCCGCGGTACACCCGCTGCCCCTCGGGCGTGACGATCGGGAGGCCCACCGAGAGGATGCGGCGCCGCAACTCGGCGTCGCGCTCGATCAGCGCCTGCGCGTCGGCGGCCAGCGCCGCCGCGTCGCTGCCGGCCAGCGCCCGCACAGTGGGGCGGAGGCAGCCGCAGATGAACGCCTCGTAGAGCAGCTTGGCGAGCCGCGGCGGGCCGAGCATCTCGTACGCGACGGCGTGATCGCCGTGCCGCGCTTCCAGCGCCTTGAGCCGCTCGAGCGCGTACTGCCGCAGCACCCCCGCCCGGTACGTCGGTCCGGCGGTCGCCGCATCGAGCGCGGCGACGACGTCCTTTCCCGTCGGCCGTCCTTCGAGCTCCAGCACGACGTACTCGGCGACTTCCTCGGGCGTGATGAACTCCATCTGCCCGAGCGCGGTCACCGTCTCGAACTCGTGGCGGGCGAACAGCCCGTTCTCGCCGACGTCGATGTAGACGCCTTCGAGCGGTCGTCCGAGATCGGTCCACGCCGGGGGCGCGCCGTCATCGAACGCCGTGGCCAGCGGCACCGGCGTGGGACAGTCGATGAGGGGGATGGGCCTGCCCTTGCGCCGCACCGCGCCGTGTCCCATCTCGCGCCAGGCGATCGTGGCGGTCGGCTTGATTTCCACGGTCGCCGGCGCCCCCGGCGTGCGGCCGAGCAGAAACAGCAACATCGATTGCGCGCCCGCCACCGCCGATTTGGTGAGCAGCGTCCGGCTCGGCTTTTCTTCCGAATGGGTGTAGGGGACATTGAACCCCATGCCGCCGGTTCCGCTCGTGCCGACCTTCACATAGGCCTGTGTGCCGGCGCGGCGCAGCCCTTCGGTGAGGATCTGGGTATGGCGGATGAGCTGCGGCATCGTGAGGCGGAGCAGATGGCCCTCGATGGACGCGGCATCGACGCCGCGGCCCGCCTGCTCCCCCCGGCGGGCCTGCTCGAGCAGGGTCCGGGCGCTGCGAAAGATGTCCTGGTAGGCAAAGGCGGTGGCCGTGTTGATGCTGTCCACCACCGCGTCGGGCCGGTACTGGAGCAGCAGCCGGAACAGCAGGTTGCGCTCCAGGACGGCGTCGCTGAGGTCGCCGAGCACGTCGCCGAGCACGAGCGCGCGGTGCTCGGCGCTCGCGTTCACGGCGGTGAACGGGAGCCGGGCGACGCTCGCGGGCATCAAGACGTTGCCCCACTCGACCTCGATCGCGGTGTCGCCGCGGTCGGGCGCGAGCGCGTCGGCGGCGGCGCGGACCTCCTCCTCATACAGCGCCACGAGGACGAGGCGGCGCGGCCGGGCCGCGAGCAGGCGGCGGGCCACGGCATGGCCCACCTGCCCGCTGCCGCCGAGCAGCATCACCGTGCGATCAGCCAGGTCCATGCGTTCGCTCGATCCCCGCGATCTCCCGCGCCGTCAGGTCGCGCCACCGTCCCTCGGCGAGGCGACCCAGGCGAACCGGCCCGTAGGCGACGCGATGCAGCCACTCGACCTTGAGGCCCAGCGCCTCGGCGACTCGGCGGACGATGCGCTGCCGCCCTTCGGCCAGGGTGAGCTCGATTT
>JBOHSP010000400.1:0-10744 GCA_050733275.1 Gemmatimonadales bacterium | reverse complement strand
ACGTGCGCGTCGCCGCCACGGGCTCGTACGCGCTGTACCACGCGCTGCGGGACAATAGTGTGCCGGTTCAGTTCGTCGTCTATCCCGGCGCGGGACACGCGCCGAGCGATCCCGTGCGGCAGCGCGACGTGCAGCGCCGCTGGATCGCGTGGCTCACGACACACTTACGTTGACGGATCGGGTCGAATGCCTCGGGGCGTGACGGTTGCGGAAGTTCGCCGGATTCTGCTCGGTCTCGACAACGTGGTCGAAGGGCGCTCGTACGGCCAGCCGTCGTTTCTCTCGAGAGGGCGGTTCCTCGCGCGCTTCCGCGACGATGACGCGGTCCTCGTGGTCCAGCTCGCCACGATTGGGGAACGCGATGTGCTGATAGAGCTCGAGCCGAGCGCGTTCTTCTTTACCGAGCACTACCGGAACTATCCGGCGGTGCTGGTTCGGCTGGCAGACGTGCCGCGGGCGCTCCTGGCCGACGTGATCGGCGATGCGTGGCGCCACCTGTCGACCCTGCCGCCGGCGCGGCGCCGTGCGAAGCCAGCGCGGCGCGGCAAGCGGCGCCAGCAGGGGCGTTGAGACATGAATCGCCGCGCCTTTCTCGCGAACGGCATCGCGGCCACGGCCTGGGCAGCGGGGTGGCGTCCCCCACCACGCGGCACGGCGCGGATCCGTTTTGGCTACGCCGCGATCACCTGGGACGACAACGACCGCCAGGCGATCGACGACATCGCCGCGCTCGGCTTTCGCGGGATCCAGCTGCGCCAGTCGGCCGTCGCGACCTGGGGCAACGACCCCGCGGCGCTCACAGAGCTGCTCGCCGCCCGCAACCTGGCGCTCGTAGCGCTGTCGAGCGGCGTCATGCGCCTCGATCCCGCGGCCGAAGCCGAGACCATCGCGCAGCATGTCCGCCACGCCCGGTTTGTGCGCGACGTGGGCGGATTCTACCTGCAGATCCTGGACGAGCGCCCGCGCGGCCGCGAGCCCGAACCGGCCGACTACCGCCGCACCGGCCGGCTGCTCACCGAGCTCGGCCGGCGCACCGCCGACCTCGGCATTCCCCTCGGTTACCACAATCACATGGGCAACCTCGGCCAGGCGCCCGACGAGGTGGCGCGGGTGCTGGACGCCGCTGACCCGCGCTTCGTGCACCTGCAATTGGATACCGCGCATTACCAGCAGGCCGGCGGGAATCCCGCCGACGCCGTGCGCCAGTACGCCGGCCGCGTGCTGTTTCTGCATCTCAAGGACCTCGAGAAGGGCCCCGAGTCCTACCGCTTTGTCGAGCTGGGCCGCGGCACGGTGGACTTCCCCGCGGTGTTCGCCGCGCTCGACGCGATCCGGTTCGACGGCTGGGGGGTCGTGGAGCTCGACCGCGTGCCTCCCTCCGATCCCGCTCGCACGCCGCGCGAATCCGGCGCAATTTCCCGACGGTATCTCGACGCGCTGGGTCGATGGAACGACGCGAGCTGATTCGCTGGCTGGTCGCGACCGCCGGGCTGCACTATCTGGACGCCCTCGCGCCCGCGGACCTCCTGGGGTTGGGGCGCGAAGTTCACCGTGCCACGGCCCCTGGCAGCGCGCCGCGTGCGCTCACCCGGCACCTCCAGGGCACCGTCGCTGTCGCCGCCGAGCGAATTCTGCCGGCGACGGAGACGCCTGGTGCCACCGATGCCGGCGTGAGCGCGTTCATCGACAAGATCGTGGCCGACTGGTACACGCCCGCCGAGCGGGCGCGATTCCTCGCCGGGCTCGCCGAGCTCGATGCGCGGAGTCGCGCGCGCTGCGGCCGCGACTTCATGGACTGCACCGCCGCCGACCAGATCGCCGTGCTCACGGCGCTGGACGAAGAGGCCGCCGCCGTGGATCGGCACTGGTTCGCGATGCTCAAGTATCTGACGGTCTATGGCTACTGCACGTCGGAGGCCGGGATGCGCGCGCTCGATCTGTATCCGTTGCCGACACGCTACGATGGCTGCGCAGCAGTCTGATTTCGACGCGATCGTCGTCGGGTCGGGGATGACCGGCGGGTGGGCCGCGAAGGAGCTGACCGAGCGCGGCCTGCGCACTCTGGTGCTCGAGGCGGGGCGACCGATCACGCCGGAGCGGGACTACGTCGAGCACAAGCCGCCGTGGGAAGTGCCGTTCCGCGGGCTCGGCGATCGCCGCGCGATCGAGGCGCGCCAAGCGACGCAGCGCCACTCGGTGTCGTTCGACGAGTGGAGCCACGTCTTCTGGACCGACGACGTGGACAACCCCTACAGCACGCCGCCCGATCAGCCGTTCCACTGGTTCCGGGCGCGCCAGGTAGGCGGCAAGTCGATCATCTGGGGACGGCAGGTCTATCGCTGGAGCGACCTCGATTTCGCGGCCAATCTGCGCGACGGGATCGCCGTCGACTGGCCGATTCGCTATGCCGATCTCGCGCCGTGGTACGATCACGTCGAGCGCTTCATCGGCGTGAGCGGCCAGGCGGAAGGCCTGGCGCACCTGCCCGACGGGCCGTTCCTGCCGGCGATGGCGTTGAACTGCGTCGAGCAGCACGTCCGGGAGCGGATGCGGGTCACGTTCGGACGCGAGCGCGTGCTCACGATCGGGCGGGTGGCCGTGCTCACGACGCCGCACCTGGGCCGCGCGCCGTGTCACTACTGCGGGCCGTGCCAGCGCGGCTGCATCACCCGGTCGTACTTCAGCAGCGTCAACGCGACCTTGCCGGCGGCGCAGGCCACCGGGCGACTCACCCTGCGGCCATTCAGCATCGTGCGCGATCTCGTCTACGATCCCGCGAAGCACCGGGTGACCGGTGTGCGCATCATCGACGCGCGGAGCCGGGCCGAACGGGTGTACACGGCGCGCGTCGTGTTTCTCTGCGCCTCCGCGCTCGAGAGCGCGCGCATCCTGCTCAACTCGGCGACCCCGTCGTTCCCCGACGGGCTCGCCAATTCGAGCGGGCAGGTCGGCCGCAACATCATGGACCACATCAAGTGGGGCGGAGCGAGCGGCGCGTTCGACGGTTGGACCGACCGCCGGGTGATCGGCGAGCGCCCGAACGGGATCTACGTGCCGAGGTTTCGCAACGTCACGTCGAGACACGCAGATTTCATTCGCGGCTACGGCTTTCAGGGCGGCGCGGGGCGGGGCGGGTGGCAGCGGGCGCTGCGGGCGCCGGGGATCGGGCCGGCATTCAAGGCTCGGCTGCGCGAGCTGGGCGCCTGGACGATGACGTTCGCGGGCTTCGGCGAGATGCTGCCGCGCGAGGAGAACCGGGCGACGCTGCACCCCACGCTGGTGGACGCCTGGGGCATTCCGACGCTGCACATCGACTGCCGCTGGAGCGAGAACGAGCTGGCGATGCATCGCGACATGAACGTGACGGCGGTGGAGCTGCTCGAGGCCGCCGGCGCGAAGCACATCCGGCCCAACACCGACGGGCCGAGCACGCCGGGGAACACCAATCACGAGATGGGGAGCGCGCGCATGGGGCGGGACCCCAAGACGTCCGTGCTCGACGGCTGGAGCCGGGCGTGGGACGTGCCCAATCTGTTCGTGACCGACGGCGCGGCGATGACCTCGAGCGGCAACCAGAATCCGTCGCTCACGTACATGGCGCTCACCGCGCGGGCGTGCGCCCATGCGGTCGAGCAGCTGAAGCGCCGGGAGCTGTAGTCTTCGGCGGACGACACGGCAGTTCAACCTCTTCTCAGCAGGGTGCCGCATGCGCACGTATCTCCTCCTTCTCGCGATTGCGTTGGGCGTCGCGCGATCCGCACACCCGCAAACCCCGACCGAGACGCCGGAGCAGGTTGCCAACCGGTTCGTGGACGCGATGCGAGCCAGCGACTGGAACGGAATGGCCGCCTTGATGCACGCCGACGCGCTGCGGGAGATGCGTGGACTCTTCACGCCCCTGATCGAAGCCCCGGATGCCGGCCCCCTGCGTCAGCAGCTCCTCGGCGTCGGCACCGTGGACGAGGCAAAACAGCTCTCCGATACGGCGGTATTCGCCGCGCTGATGCGAACGCTGATGCAGCAGGAGGCCGGCCTGGCCGAGGTGCTCCGGACTGCCACCGTGCAGATGATCGGCCATATCGATGAGGGCGCGGATACGACCCACGTCGTGTATCGGATGGCCATGACGATCGAGGGGATCGCGCTCACGCAGATGGATGTGATGTCGTTGTCGCGCTCGCCGGTGGGGTGGCGGGGGCTCCTCAAAGGCGACGTGTCGGCGCTCGCCGCCGGGATCCGCGCAGCCATCGAGGGACGGTAGGCCCCTCGCCCATGGAGCGCCGCTTCGGCCTGCTGCACGCCACGGCGCTCAACATGACCAACATGATCGGGATCGGGCCGTTCATCACGATCCCCCTCCTCATGTCCGCCCTGGGCGGCCCCCAGGCCATGGTGGGCTGGCTCGCCGCTCTCGTCATCGTGCTGTGCGACGGGATGGTATGGAGCGAGCTGGGCGCCGCGCTGCCGGGCTCGGGCGGCTCGTTCGGCTACCTGCGCCGCGGCTACGGCCCCGACAAGGCCGGCCGGCTGCTGGGCTTCCTCTTCGTCTGGCAATTCATCTTCAGCGGCCCGCTCGAGATCGCGTCCGGTTACATCGGCTTCTCGCAGTACCTCGGCTACATCTGGACCGGCATCACGCCGCGCCAGGCGATGCTCGTCGTGGTCGCGATCGGACTGCTGAACGTGGCGCTGCTCTACCGTCGGATCACCTCGATCGCGACCATCACGCTCACGCTGTGGGCCGGCACGCTCCTCACGGTTGTCGCGGTCATCGTGACGGGGGCCCTGCACTTCAACCCGCGCGTGGCTTTCGACTTTCCGCCCGGCGCGTTCAGCTTCTCCCTCGGCTTCCTGCTGGGCCTCGGCGCCGCCGCCCGCATCGGCGTCTACGACTATCTGGGCTACTACGACGTCTGCTACATCGGTGACGAAGTCCGCGAGCCGGGCCGCGTGATCCCCCGCTCGATCCTCATCAGCACGGTCGTGGTCGCGCTGATCTACATCGCGATCAATCTCGCGATCATCGGCGTCGTGCCGTGGCGCGAGTTCGTGCCCACCGACGCGCACCCCGAAGCCCGCTTCATCGTGTCGGTGTTCATGGAGCGCACCTGGGGCCCGGAGGTGGCGACCATCTTCACCGCCATGATCCTCTGGACCGCGTTCGGTTCGGTGTTTGCGCTGCTGCTCGGGTACTCCCGTATCCCCTATGCGGCGGCGCGCGAGGGGTACTTCTTTGCGGTCTTTGGCCGGCTGCACGCCCAGGGCTTTCCCTACGTGTCGCTCATCGTCCTGGCGGTGCTGTCGATTCTCGCCGGCTTCGTCTCGCTCGGCACCGTCATCGATGCCCTGATCACCACGCGCATTCTGGTGCAGTTCATCGGCCAGATCGGCGCCCTGACACTGCTGCGCAAACACGCGCCCGACCTGCCGCGCCCCTATCGGATGTGGCTCTATCCGCTGCCGAGTCTCGTCGCGCTGCTCGGCTGGATATTCATCTTTGCCACGACGCCGCCGCTGGTGATTGCGTTCGGGCTGGGCGCGCTGCTGCTCGGCGTGCTCGCCTTTGGCCTCTGGTCGTGGAAGGCCAGGACCTGGCCATTCGCCCCGCGTCCCGATGTGGCGCGGGTCTCGTGAGCCGGTGCAGACGCCGCTGTCTGGCTGGCGAGCGGGCGGCCGCAACCGCAGTTTAGCGCGATGACTCCACGCGCATTCGTGCTGTTGAGCTGGTGGCTTGCCCTCGCGATCACCGCGGGCGCCGGGCCGGCCTGGGCGCAGCAACAGGACAAAGGCAAGCGGGGAGATGGCGCGGCCGAGCGGGGGATCGCGCTCTACGAGCAGCGCGACTTCGCCGCCGCCGCGGCCGCGTTGGACACGGCGCTGGCCGCCGGGGTCTCCGCGTACGACGTCGAGCTCATCTACACGGTGCTCGGCAACGCTCTGAACGAGCTGGGCCGCTTCGACGACGCCATCGCCGCCCACCGCAAGGCCCTCGAAATCAATCCCCGCTTCCACGAGGCGTGGGTCAACCTCGGCATCGTGTACCGCCTGCTGGGCGAGTACGACCATGCCGAGCAGTCTTACCTCAAGGCGCTGGAGCTCGCGCCCGATTACGCCGAACTGCATGCCAGCCTGGGCGCGCTCTACATCTTCAGGGACGAGGCGCCGCGGGCGGTGGAGTCGCTGGAGCGCGCCATTCGGCTCGACCGCACACTCGCCGTCGCCCACGCCAATCTGGCGATTGCCTACGCGATGATCGGAAAGTTCGACGCAGCGGAGTCCAAGCTCCGCCAGGCGATCGTGCTCGGGTATCGCAATGGGGCGGTCGTGCGCGAGCGCATCGACGCGCTCCGGGCTGCGAAGCGGGAGCCCTGACATGCGGCGCCGCCGCCCTCGAGATCTCGAGCGCACCTACACGGCACGGCAGTTCGCCGCCAAACTCCGCCGCCTGGCGCGGGCCGTGGAGCGCCGCCGCCCCTTTACCATCCAGGTCGCTGGAGAGACGCTGCGCATTCCGGCGGATGCGGCGTTCAACGTGGAGCACGAGCGCGGCGCCGACGGCGTCGAGGAGCTCGAGTTTCAGCTGCGCTGGCGATCCGGAAGCACATGATCACCGGCCGACGGTTCGCCTGTGTCGTCGTGCTCGTCGCTGGCGCTCAGGCGAGCCGGGCGCTCGCGCAGTCTCCCGATTCCATCCGCAGCTCGCTGCGCACCGTCGCGGTGCCCTCCGGCCGGATCGACACGGTCTACACCGCCGACCGGCACTTCGAGGCGCCGAACTGGTCGCCCGATGGGCGGTATTTCATCGTGAACAGCCGCGGGCGTCTCTACCGGCTGGACGCCGGCAATCCCCGCCGGCTCGAGCCGATCCCCACCGGCTTCGCGACGCGCCTCAATAACGACCACGGCATCTCTCCCGACGGCCGCCACCTCGTGCTCAGCCATCACGCCGCCGAGCACGTCACCGATCCGGCGCAGGATTGGCTGGCCTCGAGCATCTACATCCTGCCGATCGGCGGCGGGGATACGCCGCGCAAGGTCACCACGAAAGCGCCGAGTTTCTGGCACGGGTGGTCGCCCGACGGGCGAACGCTCGCGTACGTGGGACGCCGCGACGGCGAGTGGGACATCTACGCCATTTCCGTCGAGGGCGGGGAAGAGCGCCGCCTCACGACCTGCCCGGGACTCGACGATGGACCGGACTACGGTCCCGACGGCGCCTTCATTTACTACAACTCGTTCTGCAGCGGGAAAATGGAGATCTGGCGGATGCGCGCCGACGGCAGCCAGCCGGAGCAGCTCACGCGCGATGCGTACGCGAACTGGTTCCCGCACCCCTCGCCCGACGGCCGCTGGGTGGTGTACCTCGCGTACCTCGAGGACCAGGGCGATTCGCATCCGTTCGGACGGCAGGTGAAGCTGCGGCTGATGGACCGCCGCGATGGATCGGTGCGCGACCTCACCGCGCCGTTCTTCGGCGGGCAGGGCACGATCAATGTGCCGTCGTGGTCCCCCGATAGCCGGCGCGTGGCTTTCGTTGTGTACGAGCTGCCTTGACGTGCCGGGAGCCGCCCTCCCGATTGGACCGTCCCATCGCACCGTCATCTCAAGGAGTCGACGGTGGTTCGGGTCGATCGCATTCGCGAGCTGCAACCGTATTTCCACGGCGATCATGTAGTGATTCTGAAGGACGGGACCAAGCTGCGGCGGTCGCGGAGCTATCGCAAAGCGTTGCACCGGCGGCTGGGGCTGGAGGAGTGACGCTCCGGCTGGCGCTGGTCGCGCTTCCCGCCGCCGCGCAGTCGCAGGGGCCGCCCCATCTGACGGTGCACCCGTGTTTCAGGGGCACGACTGACCGATGCGCATGAGGATCATCGTCACGCTGGTCGCCGCGGGAGGCGTGCTCGCGCCCGTGCTCGGAGCTCAGGATCCGGCTCCGATCCGCTACGTCGTGCGCCCGGTGGCCCGCGATTCCCTGGTCGAGCTCGCCATCACGCTGCGCGTCAGCGGCGATCCCTCCGGTCGCACCCGTGTACGCCTGCCGGCCGATCGCTTCGGCGTGCGCGACATGCATCGCTTCGTGCGCGGCGTCGAGGTCGGGGGCGGAACGGCGTCGTGGGCGCCTGGAGACAGCCTCGTGTTGATCGACCACCGGTCGGGCGCCGACCTGTCGGTGCGCTACCGCGTGCGCTTCGACTCGGCCACCGCCGGGTTCGTGGCGTATGGACCGAGCGTCGGCCCGAAGCATTTTCACTTCCTCGGCAGCCAGTGGATGGCACGAGTCGGTGCCTCGGACGCGATCCGTTCTTTCGAGATCCGGGTGGAGCGGGGCGCGCTGCCCGGACCGCTCGCCGGATCGTTCGGTCTGGAACCGGGAACGCACCAGATCAGCGCCAGCCAGGACGAGCTGGACTGGAGCGTGATCGCGGGTGGCGCATACCGCGAGCATCGGTTTGCCTGCCGGGGCCGGCCGCTCGCCGTCCTCGTGCGCGGCGCCTTCGCCGTTACCGACGACAGCCTGGTCGCGGCAGCGCGACGCATTGCCTGTGAGCAGCGCGACATGTTCGCCGATCACACGCAACCCTTCTATGCCATCGTGCTGACGGCGCGCAACCGGCTGCGGGCCGGCGCGTCGTTCCTCAACGCGTTCGCGTGCTTCGCGCGCCCCGATTCGGACGTGCGGCAGCTCGCGGCGCTGCTGGCGCACGAGATGACGCACGCCTGGATTCCCCGCAAGCTCCGAGTCGTCCCGGACGCCGACGATCCCGTGCCGCCCGTCGAGTTCTCGTGGTTTCATGACATTCGCTACGACTGGTTCCACGAGGGCTTCACCGAATACCTGTCGCGCGTGCTCCTGGTGCGCGCCGGACTCGCCGGAGCGGACTGGTTCGCCGAGCGTCTGAACGACGACATCGCGCGGCTGGCCATCCATCCCTATCGCGCGAGCACTGCGTACGAGCTCGAGGACGCCGCCCGCGCCGGCCGCTTTACGAACTTCCATCAACGCATCAGTTATCTCCGCGGCTCGCTGCTCGCGTTTCGGTGGGATGCCATGCTGCGGCGGAACGCGACGGACAGCCTGGACCTGGTGCATGCTGTGCGACGCCTGCTCGCCGCTGCGCAGTCGAGCGGTGGACGGTTGCCGCGTTCCGAGTTCGAGCGGGTCCTCACCAGAATGGGGGTTCCCGCAGCGCACGACGTCGCGCGACTCGCCCTTGGCGGCGGGCACATTCCCGTGGACTCGCTGGGGCTCGGACCCGAGTGGCAGCTCGAGGTTCGCACTGTCCCGGCGTTCGCCCCCGGATTCGACGTGGTGGCCTCGACGAGCGCGGATACCGTCCTCGGCGTGCGGCCCGATGGTGCCGCGTACGCTGCCGGCTTGCGCGATGGCATGGCGATCGTCCGCCACCGCAACGCGTGGCGGTGGAACGACGAATGGCGGCCGGACGAGCCGCTGGAGATCGTGGTCCGCGAGGACGGGCGTGAGCGCACGATCGCGTTCAATCCCGTGCATGGCAACACGCCGGTTCCGTATTTCGTGCGGCGGGCCGACGGTTCCTCAGGTGCTCGCTGATCCCGCGCCCGGCACCGCTCGTCCCCGGCGGCCGCCGCCGGACCCTGCCTCATGCTGACGCCAATGACCGGCAGTAGCTTGTTCGAACGGAAACGCCGACGGATGATCGTTTGATCGTGCTGCCGATTCCCCTCCTGACCGCTCTCACGACGGTCGCGCCCACACAGGCGACCGACACGGTGCATGACGTTCCGTACGCCGCTGGCGCACACCCGGAACAGCGACTGGATTTTTCCTGGCCGGTCGGCGCATCCGCGACGGTGCTGTTCATCCACGGCGGGAGCCTATCGGAAAGCGGTGAGCGACGAGACTCCCCGATGTACGCCAGCGTCTGCGCGCCCTTCCTCGCCGCCGGCATCGCGTGCGCCACGACCGACTATCGACTCGCGCCGACTTTCCGATGGCCTGCCATGCCGGAGGATATCGCCGCTGCCATCCTGAAGGTGCGCGCGCTCATCGCGGGGCGGGGCGGCGATCCGGATCGGCTCTTTCTCTTCGGCCACAGTTCAGGGTGTACGCTGGCGGCTGTCGTCGCTGCCGATGCGACCTACCTGACGCGCGTCGGACTCCAGCCGGCGCAGATCGCCGGTGTCATTCTCATGGGGTGCGCGCTGGACAACGAGGATGCCGCGCTCAAGGGGTGGACCGCGGACGACATCCGCGAGGGGTTCGCGCGCTCGCGGTCAGATGTCGAGCGGTTCGGAACACCCGAGCACTGGCTGGCCGCGAACCCATCCCGTTTCGCCGGGCCGCACATGCCGCCGGTTCGCGTCGTGGTGGCCAACGCGGAGCGGTTCTTTCCACCCATCCTCGAACAGGGCGCCCGCTTCGTGCGGCGCCTGCTCGAATATGACGTGCCGGCGGACCTTGTGATCGTGCCAGCCAGCCACCGCAGCAGCATCGCAAGGATGGGGCGATCCGGCGATCTCGTGTTTGCGGCGGTGCGCGCGTTCCTGGAGGCTCCGCGCCGGTCGCGATGACGCCTTCCGCCCCGCTCGCAACCGCGCGACTGCTTCTGCACCCCATTCTCGGCCGCCCCCTGCGGCTCGGCATCCTCGGCTTCTGGACCGCCATGGGGCTCGTGGAGTCGAGCAAAGCCTACGTCTCGGCGCAGCTGCGCGACGCGCCGACCTCCTGGGGCCAGGTGCTGGTCGGCAACATGCCGTGGTGGTA
>JBOHSP010000399.1:0-12554 GCA_050733275.1 Gemmatimonadales bacterium | reverse complement strand
GCGCGGGCCACGGGCTGGTCGTCGTCGCCAGCCGGCAGACGCTCGACGCGTGGTCCACGGGGCCTGGCGCCGCCACCTTCCTCGAGGCACTGGCGCGATGGACCCGCCGGCCCGCGGAGTGGGCCAGTATCGTCCTGGCGCGGCCGGGGACTGGCGTCGCCCATCCGCTGTCCCTGCGGGGAGCGCCGGGTCGCGGCGCGCGGCAACAGGGCGTCGCGATGGACCCGCCCGCGCTCGAGCCTCCCGCCGGCGCCGCAGTGCTGCTCCTCCCGCAGCCGCTTCCGACCATCCCGCCGCCGACGCCGCCGGCCTGGATCGGCCGTCAGGGCATGCGTGTGTTGTGGGCCGACTTCACCGGCCTGGGGTTCCCGCG
Organism: Gemmatimonadales bacterium; assembly: GCA_050733275.1. Taxonomy (GTDB): domain Bacteria; phylum Gemmatimonadota; class Gemmatimonadetes; order Gemmatimonadales; family GWC2-71-9; genus 20CM-2-65-7. Next base: position 12,181 of record JBOHSP010000399.1, on the reverse strand, counting down.
CGCCCGCGTGCTCGACTCGATCCTGGAGTTCACGGATGCGGCCGCGCTCAACGCGCTGGCGATGGAAGTGCCCACGACGGCGTTGGCCGACACCGTGGCGCCCGTATCGCTGCGCGGGCTGCCACGCGAGCCCCGCACGCCCTGGCAGTTCGTGGCCGAGCAGCTCGGCGCCACCAGCCTGCGGTGGTTCCCGGCCATCGGCCTGGATTCGCTGGTCTCCGCGGGCGCCGAAGAAGTCGATCTCCGCGGCGATCTCGCCGGCGTGCCCTGCGCGCTCGATTCCACGTTCTGGCGCGGCACGCTGCGCCCCACCTTTCGCGCCCTGGCACGCCTCGGGGGCGCGCGGCCCGACGTCATCACCGGGATTGCGCTGCAGCTCGACCCGCTCGCGAGTCGCTATGCCGGCGCCGGGTTCTGCGATCCGGATTATCACGCCGGCCTGACAGCGCTGGCCCTGGACGCGTCCGCGCGCGAGTCGCTGCTGGCGCTGCCGCCGGTCGCGCGGCACGACACGTTGCTGCACCGCGGGCTGCTGGGCCGCTACTACGGTGCGCTCGAGGACGCCGTGCGCGAGCGCGCGGCCGCCCTGCGCGCCGAGCTGCTCCGCCTCCATCCCGAGCTCCGCTTCGCGTTTCGCGCGTCGCACGCACCGACCGACTGGTTCTCGCTCGGCCTGCTGCGCGGCTTCTCGACCCCCGAGCTGCCCGTGTTCCTGTGGCTCGAGGAGCCGCAGGACCGCCGCCTGCTCGCGCGCTACCGGGCACGCGAGGTCACCGCGCTGTCCGCGGTGCAGCTCGATCCGCGCCGCGTCCCGATCGGCGAGTGGCGGCGCCTCCGTCCGCTCGCGTTCCAACAGCATCACGGGTTCTGGCTGCCCACCGCCGGCGGCGCCGCCGATACGGTCGCGCGCGTCATTCGCCGCCTGGCGAAATGAGCCTTGCCCCGGCCCCCGGTCGGCCGGTAACTTTGAGCACGGCAGGAGGTGGTGGGGCCGATGGTCGCGGGGCGCCAGCAGTCGGGGCGCCGCGAGGAAAGTCCGAGCTCCCGAGGGCAGACCGCCAGGTAACGCCTGGGCGCCGTGAGGCGACGGACAGGGCCACAGAGAACAGACCGCCCTTGATCCAAAGGGTAAGGGTGAAACGGTGGGGTAAGAGCCCACCGCGCGCCTGGCAACAGGCGCGGCACGGTAACCCCCGGTCGGAGCAAGGCCAAGCAGGCAGCGAGACCCGGCCCGGGTCGCTTGAGCTGCGGGTAGGCCGCACGAGGTGGCTGGTGACAGCCATCCCAGAGAGATGACCATCTGCTCGCGCGAGCGAGCACACAGAACTCGGCTTATGACCCCACCACATCCCGCCAGCCCCGTTCCTTTGGTGTGACGGCCAAGCCCCCTGCGTCCGCTTCCGGCGCCGCGCGTCCGTATCCCGCCCATTGGGAGAACGTCGCCGATCTGCGCGTCTTCCGGGCCACGGCCGAGGAATGGGATAAGCTCATTGCGTGGCGCACCGACATGCGCAAGCGGGGCTGGAAATTGCTGAAGGTCACCAGCGAAGAAACCGAGATCGTCGCGATCTTCGGCCGCACCAGGCACGACCGCGCCGAGCCTTCCCCTCTCTAGATCACCGACAGGGTCCCACTCATGCTGCCTCGCCTCTCGTGTGCGGTCGCCGCACTGCTCGCCACGGTCTCCTGCACCCCGGGAGTCCCCGAGCCGCCCCCCGCGGCACCCACGCCGGTCCCCGGCGCGCCCCCGCCCGTGGCGCCCGCGCCCGCCGATGCGGTCATCCGGTTCGGACCCAGCACGCTCCGCTACGTGATCCATCAGCAGATCCACGTCGAACAGGAATTCCAGGGGCAGACGTCCACCGTGGACCGCGGCCTGCGCGCGTGGGTTTACGCCGCGATCGCGGGACCGGCCGACAGCCTGGGGTATCCACTGGCGCTGACCATCGACTCGGTGATCGCGGATTCGGGTACCGTGCTGCCCCCCACGCTCGCTCTCTCGGCGATCCGCGGTCTGGTGCTGCGGGGCCGCCTCACGCCGACCGGCGAGTTCCGCGACGCCGAACCGTCGGACACGACACTCGGCCGCACCTTCGCGCAGCTCATCGGCACGTTCCAGACCTTCTATCCCCGCCTCCCCCCCGGTGGCCTCACACTCGGCGCCGAGTGGACCGACACGGTCACGACCACCGACCGCACCCTCATCCAGGTCACGTCCACCGCGATTTCCCACTCGCGTGCGACCGCCTGGGAGCCGCGCCTTGGCATCCGCGCGCTGCGCCTCGAGGTCACGTCCACCTACACGGTCGCCGGATCCGGTGAGCAGGGGGGACAGCCGATGGAGCTCAGCGGGTCGGGGGAACGGTCCAGCGTGCAGTTCATCGCCGCAGACGGTCGCTACCTGGGCGGTGAGGCCCGCGACTCGGCGGCGATCTCGGTCAATCTGCCGGTGCAGAGCACGACGGTCCCGGTGCGGCAGGTGTCCCGCTCCACGGTCACCGTGCTGCATTGACGGCCGGACGGCGGAACGGCCGGGCGGCCGGCGTGTGGGTGCTCGGCGTTCTCCTGGGCGTCTGGCCGTCCGGTCGCCCGGCCGCCCAGGTTGCACCCAATCGCGCCAGCGCATACGTCCACCCCTCGGACGTCTACGACGCCCGCGCCGTGTGGGTGAATCCCGGCGGCCTGGGCGTGATCCGCCAGGCCTCGGTGTACGCCGAGCTGCTGGTCGAGGACCCCGGCGCGCGCGGCCGCCTGCGGCAGGTCAGCGCGGGCTTCAATGCGCGCGGGCTGTCGTTCGGCTATCAGCGGGACGTGTTCGACGGCGGGGTGCGGGGCGATACCTACCGCCTGGGGCTCGGCGGCTCCGCCGGGAGCCTCGGGATCGGCGGCGCGGTCGCCTATTACCGGGGCGGCGGCACCCGGGCCACCGGGTGGGACGTGGGGCTCCTATACCGCTGGCTGCCGTCCCTGACCCTGGGCGCCACCGTGGCCAATCTCGGGCAGCCGGTGGTCCGCGGCCTCCGGCAGCGCGTCATGTATCTCCCGGGGGTCACGTGGCGTCCGCTGGCCGCGGCCGTCGTCTCGGCGCACGCCCGGCTGACGAGCGACTCGGTCGCGGCGTATGCGTTCAGCGCCCGCTGGGGCATCGGGCTGGGGTCGCGGCGGCTACCGCTCGACTTCCTGGTGCGGCTGGACACCGACGGCGGGCTGCGGCGCAGCGCGTTCGCGTTCGGGCTGTCGCTCGGCGGCATGGACCAGATCGGCCTGATCGCCTCGACCCCGGGCGAAGCGTCGCGCATCGAGGCGGTGAGCCTCTACGGGCTCTCCGTGCGGGAGCCGGTCGCCCGCTAGCGGCTGCGGCGACTCCCTTCCACCTGAACGCGCCGCCGGTCCGTCTCCACCCGCACGCCGCCGGCGTCGTCCCCGAACAGGCGGCCCACGCTGGGGCTCAGCTCCACCAGGTCCCGAAAGGAGAGGCGGCGATAGACGGTGTCGCGCCCCGGCCGATCGGTGGGGCGGAGGATCAGCAGGAACACCAGTCCGCTCTTGAAGTTCAGCCCCATTGTGGCCCGCACGCTGTCGCGCGCGTAGGAGCGCGTTGAGCTCGGCGTGACGACCGCCGCGCGGCGGCGGGTGACGAGGAACACCGTGGTGTCTTCCTGGCCGCCGGGCTGATAGACGAACAGCGCCGTCTCGCGGCTGCCGAGGGCACGCCGCCCGCGCAGCGCGCGGGCCAGGCTGTCGGAGATCGGCGCCTGCGCGGCGACGCGGGGCGGCTTGCTGAATACCGTGTACGCCACAACGGCCGCGCCCGCCACGAACGCCACGAACGCGAGGCAACCCGCCACGCTCAGCCCCACGAGCGACTTGAACGCCAGCGACGCCAGCCGGCGGCGCAGCGGCACGCGCACCCGGTCGCGGGCCGCCGTGGGCATCGCATCCACCAGGGAGCGGCTCAACTCCCGGGCCGACTGGAAGCGGCGGGCCGGCGACTTCTCGAGCATGCGCTCGAGCATGAAGGCGACTTCGATCGACACGTCGGAGCGCGCGCGCCGGATCGAGGGCGGCGCCTCGGTGAGCTGCTTGGCCAGGATCGACGCGGACGACGAGCCGTCGAAAGGCGGGTCGCCCGCGAGCATCTGGTAGAGCACGATGCCCAGCGAGTAGATGTCCGAGCGGCCGTCCACCCGGTCGCCCGCCGCCTGTTCGGGACTCATGTACTGCGGCGTCCCGATGATCATGCCCTCCGTCGTGAGCTGCGGCGTGGTGCCGCCCACGCTTTCGGCCGCCGCCTGGGCGGCCTTGGCGATGCCGAAGTCGGTCACCATCACGTAGCCGCTCTTGTCGAGCAGGATATTGTCGGGCTTCACATCGCGGTGGACGATGTCGTGGCTGTGCGCGTAGGCGAGGGCGTCGGCCACCTGGCGGGTGATCCGCGCCGCGTCGCCGACCGAGAGCCGCTGGTGCGTGCCCAGGATCTGGCCCAGCGACGGCCCGTCGACGCAGCGCATGATGATGTAGAAGACGTCGTCCTGCCGTCCCACCTTGTAGATCGGCACGATATGCGGATGCTCGAGGCGAGCGATCGTCTGCGCCTCGCGCAGGAACCGCTCGGCAACGTTGGGCGAGGGCGCGAGCTCGATGTCGAGCACCTTGACGGCGACGTCGCGATTCAGGCTCGCGTCCCGCACGCGGAACACGGCGGCAAAACCACCCTGCCCGAGCAGCGGACCCACGGTAAATTCCGAACCGAGCGCCCGCTGCAGGCGCTGCTGGAGGGCCTCGAGATCCATGGAGGTGCAAAAAGCTAGGACCGCGCGGCAGGTTGTGCTAGGGACTGCCGTGCTCGCGCTCGCGTGGCTGTGCGGCGTCTGGCCGCCGCCCGTGTGGTGGCGCGATCACGAGCCGCGCTGCACCGCAATGATGCGCGTGCGCGACGACTGTCCGACGCCCGGACGCCCGGACGCCCGGACGGCCCGCGACGCGCAATCGTCGCGCGCGCCGCAACTCCTCGAACGCATGATCATCATCGCCGAGGACTCGCGGTTCCGGACGCACCACGGCGTGGACTTCGTCGAGCTGCGCGAGGCGCTGGCCGCGGGCGGCCGGCGCGGCGCCAGCACCATCACGCAGCAGCTCGCGAAGAATCTCTATCTCTCGCCGTCGCGCTCGTTGCCCCGGAAGGTCAAGGAAGCCGTCACGGCGTGGCGGCTCGAGCTGGCGCTGTCCAAGCACCGGATCATGGCGCTGTATCTGAGCACGGCGGAGTGGGGGCCGGGAATCTGGGGCGCCGCCGCCGCCAGCGAGGCGTACTACGGCGTGCCTCCGGCGCGGCTCACGCCCGCGCAGGCCGCAGCCCTCGCCGCGACGCTGCCGCACCCCCGCAGCTCGAACCCCGCCTATCAGCCGGCGCGCATGACGGAGCGCCGCGCGCTGATCCTGGCGCGCTACTACGGGCGCGACGTCGTCGTGCCGCGTGCCCAGGAGGAGGAGATCGAGATCCCGGTGATCCCGCCGATCACGATCCCGCGCATACCACCCGTCATCCTGGATAGCATCAGAGTACAGACGGACAGTTCCCCCGATACTCCGAGGCCAGACACTGCGAGACGTACAGACGCAACGGCGGGGTTGAGTCAAGAAGCAAACGGGACCACCGTCTTTTAGTCTACCAGTCTCAACGGCATCACCAATGCCATATACGAGGCGGGATCATTCCAGCCGACGGGCTCGACCGTGGACGCGCGCTCCGGGGCCTTGAACGTGAAGCGCACCTCGTCGGTGGGCATGTACTTGAGGATCTCGAGCAGGTACATCGCGTTGAAGCCGATTTCCAGCGGCTCACCTTCGTAGGTGACGGCGAGCTCGTCCTGCGCCTCGCCGAGATCGGGGGTTTGCACGGAGAATTTCACCGCGCCGCCGGCGAACGCGAGCCGGATGCGGTGCGTCTGGTCGCTCGCCACGACGCTCATGCGCCGCAGCGCCGCTGCCATCGCCGCCTTGTCCACGGTCGCCGTCTTGTCGTTCTCGCGCGGAATCACCTGCTCGTAGTGCGGATAGGGGCCCTCGATCAGGCGCGAGAACACGAGCGTGCCGCCCGCGCGGAAGCCGATGTGGTTGTCGCTCTTGGCGAGCTCGATCTCCGCGTCGGCCGCGTACAGGCGGCGGATCTGCTCCAGCGCCTTGGGCGGCACGATCAGGTCCGCCGTCTGCCCGCCGGTCGCGGGCACGTCCATTTTCGCCAGGCGGTGCCCGTTGGTCGCGACCATGCGCATGCGATCGGGCCGCAGCTCCCACAACACGCCGTTCAGGATCGGGCGACTTTCCTCGGTGGACGCGGCGAACGCGACGTGGCCAACCAGTTGGTGCACCACGCCGGCGGCGGCTTTCCAGGCCTTGTCGAATTTCACGGCGGGGAACGAGGGGAACTCTTCGCGCGGCAGGCCGAGCAGCTTGAAGCGCGACCGCCCCGATTCGATGGACACGCGCGCTTCGCCCGCCGCGGTGATACGCACGGGCCCAAGCGGGAGCTCGCGGGCGATGTCCACGAGCTTCTTCGCCGGCAGCGTGACCGCGCCGTCGGCATCGACGTCCGCTGGTACGGTCGTGCTCACCGCGATGTCGAGATCGGTGCCGGAGAGACGCAGGCCGCCGCCTTGCTTGGTGGCCTCGACGAGGACATTGGCGAGGACCGGCAGGGTCGTCTTGGCAGGGATGGCGGCGGCCACACCCGCCAGTCCTTCCTGCAGCTGTTCCCGCGTAATCGTGAACTTCATGCGCGAAGGCTTTCTCCTTCTACCTTATATAAAACCTACGTAGTAGTAGTAGACAGCGGGGATATGTGGGCAATCGCGCTAACCTGCAAGGGCGTCATTGTCTGCGTCCCGCCGTGTGATGTGGGCCGGCTGTGGGGAGTGTGGGTGGGCCGGGCATATCCGGCACCCTTTCCCCAGTCCCCCCACAAGCCGCGCCGTTTTCCACGGCGCCCTGTTGGTTACAATGCGGACAATTCCTGGCGTGCCATTTCGATGCGCTCCTTGAACGTCCGATCCCGCATCATCTGCCGCTCCACCTTGTCGACGCTGTGGATGACGGTCGAATGATCGCGCCCGCCGAATGCCTGCCCGATCTCGACGAGCTGCATCCCCAGCATGTCGCGCGCCAGGTACATCGCCACCTGCCGCGGGATGGTGAGCGTCTTGGTGCGCGCCTTGGAGCGCAGGCCTTCGGGCGTGACCCCCCAGCGCCGCGCCACGACTTCCTGCACGCGGTCGATGCTGGGGGCCGACTGCCCCCCGTACCCGCCGCCGTCTTCGCCCTGGCGGATCTTGTCGGACAGCGCCTCGCGGGCGAGCTCGATCGTCACCTCGCGGTTCTTCAGCGAGGCGAACAGCAGCAGCTTGATGATGCAGCCCTCCAGCTCGCGCACGCTGGAGCGGATGTGCTCGGCGATGAACCGCAGCACGTCGTCGGGAATCGTGAGCTCGAGGTGATCCTGCTCCGCCTTCTTGCGCAGGATCGCAATGCGGTGCTCGAGATCGGGATGCCCGATGTCGGCCACCATGCCCCACTCGAACCGCGAAATCAGCCGATCCTCGAGCCCGGGGATCTCCTTGGGCGGCCGGTCCGAGGTCAGCACGATCTGCTTGTGCGCCTCGAACAACGCGTTGAAAGTGTGGAAGAACTCCTCCTGCGTCATTTCCTTGCCCTCGAGGAAATGCACGTCGTCCACCAGGAGGAGATCGACGTCGTTGCGGTAACGGCGCCGGAACTCCGACATCGTGCGCGCGTGAATCGATTCGATCACGTCGTTGATGAACTGCTCGGCACCGAAGTATTGCAGCCGCGTCTCCGGGTTGCGCTGCAGCACGGCGTGCGCGATCGCCTGCATCAGGTGGGTCTTGCCGAGCCCGGTCGCCCCGTAGATGAACAGCGGGTTGTACGTCTTACCGGGGGCCTCGGCGACGGCGTGCGCCGCCGCGGCCGCGAGCTCGTTGGATTTTCCGATGACGAATGTCTGGAAGGTGTAGCGGTCGTTGAGCGGCGTCGTCGCGACCGCGACCGCCGTCGCCACGCCCGCGCTCTCCCGCGGCGCGACGAAGAAGTCCATCTGTGGCCGCCGCTGCCGGTCCTCCTGCACCCGGAACACGACGGCCGTGGGCCGGCCGAGCACCCGCTCGGCCGCGCGCGCCAGCAGCGCCGCGTGCTTCGACTCGTTCCACTCCGCCGCGAACTGATCGGGCGCGCCGAGAATCAACCGACCGTCGTCGAGGGCAATCGGTTCGGCTGGCTCGAGCCAGGTCCGCACCGTCGCTTCGGGAAGTTCACGTCGCGCCTCAGCGAGGAGGCGCTGCCAGGCTTCGTTGACCGACTGCTCCATGACGATTCTTCGAGATAAGGAAGGACGTGCGGCAAGGGCGGCCCGAAAGTACGGGCCCCATGTGGAAAAGTCAACCTTGCGCCGTCCTTCGACGCCGGGGTAAGTTTCCCGGCCTTCCAAGAGGAATGTATGGACCCGACGTATCGGCCGCGCAATCGGCGGCGCATCAATAAGCACGGATTTCGCGCACGCATGAAAACCGTGTGGGGGCGCGCGACCCTGTCGCGCCGCCGCAAGAAGGGACGCAAGCGCCTCAGCGTGCGCCTGCCGTCCAAGCATCGGAGTCGCTAACGAACCAGCGCTACCCGCGCCACGTCCGGCTCTCGCGCGGCGCGGAGCTCACCAGTTGTTGGGAAGCCGGACGCCGCCACCGCACTCCCCATCTCGAACTGGCCTGGCGTCACAATGCCCTGGGTCACGCGCGCACCGGGTTGATCGTGCCCCGCTTCGGCGGCTCCGCCGTCGCCCGCAATCGGCTGCGCCGGCGCCTCCGTGAAATCGTGCGACGCGACCTGCTGCGCCAGTTGCCACCGATCGATCTCGTCATCCGCGTGAAGCGCTCGGCGTCCGCCGCCCCCTTTGCAGTCCTGCGCGCCGAATTGACCGGGGTCGCAGGGACGCTGACGTGACGCTGCAACGACTGCCACGAACCGTCGTACTGACACTGATTCGCGGGTATCAGATGACGCTGTCTCATGTGGTGTTCACCCAGTGTCGCTTCGTCCCCTCGTGCTCGCACTACACCTACGAGGCGGTCGAGCGCTACGGGGCCCTCAAAGGGACGTGGTTGGGCGTGCGGCGCATACTCAAATGCCATCCGTTCCATGCGGGCGGGTACGATCCCGTCCCCTAGGACGGACACGAGGACCCAAGCGGTCATGAGGCAATAGCGTGGATCGCAGCAGGCTGTTTCTCGCATTCTTCCTGATGGCGGTCGTCGCCATCGCGCCGAGTCTGCTCTGGCCGCCGAAGCGGACGGCCGGACGGCCGGGCGGCCAGACGCCCGACACGGTCGCGGCTCCCGCGATGCGCGATACGGTGACGCTTGCGCCGCAGCTCGGGCCGTCCGGGCGTCCGGGCGTCCGGGCGGCTCTCGCCGAGGACACGATCTGGATCCATACCCCCCTCTATCGCCTCGGCTTCAGCACGCTGGGGGCGCGGCTCGTGGCCGTGCAGCTCCACGACTATGAATCGCTCGCGCCGCGGGATTCGGGCCAGCCGGTGCAGCTCGTGCCGCCGGACCGGCCCTTCCTGCGCCACGCCCTCACCGCCGCGGGCGGCGGCCGCGACACCATCCCGCTCGACGAGTGGACGTTCCGGCCCAGCGCCGACTCGCTCCGCGTCGCCGGCGGGGGGACGGGGGCGAGCGTCTCGTTCGAGGCGGAGGCGCCGGGCGGGGGCTCGCGGGTGACGATCGCGTATCACTTCGTGCCCGAGGAGTATCGCTTCGCGGTGCGGGGCGACATCGAGGGGCTGGGCGCGTCGGGCGCCGTGCTGCTGGTGCGGCTCGCCGACGGCCTGCGCACGGTCGAATCCGACTCGACCGACGATTATCGCCAGTTCGCCATCGTGACCAAGGCGTCGAAGACCGAGCGCACCAACTTCTCGTCGCTGGACCCCGGCGAGCGGACCGTGCTCGATGGCCCGTTCGAGTGGGTCGGCGTCAAGTCGAAGTATTTCCTCACGGCCGCCCTGGCGATCGCCGAGGGCGCGCCGCAGTTCGGGGGCGCGATCGCAGTCGGTGGGCCACGCAGTGGCAAGGCCGCCTCGCGCACCGCCGTCACGCTCACGCTGCCGGTGCCGCCCGGCGGCGACTTCCAGTATCAGGTGTTCGCCGGTCCGCTGGAGTACCGCCAGCTCGCGCGCGTCGGCCACAGCCTCGATGACGCGAATCCCTACGGGTGGATCTTCCGGCCGATAATCCAGCCGGTCTCCGTGTTCGTCGTGAACATCCTGCTGTGGATGCACGGCCAGCTGAACCTGGCGTACGGCTGGGTCCTCATTCTGTTCGGCGTAATCGTGCGCCTTCTGCTGTGGCCGCTGAACCAGAAGGCCATGGAAGCGGGCATCCGGATGCAGGCGGTGCAGCCGCTGATCAAGGAGGTCCAGGACCGCTACCGCAACGATCCGGAGCGGCTGCAGCGCGAGATGCTGCGCCTTTACAAGGAGCACAAGGTGAACCCGTTCGGCGGCTGCCTGCCGATGCTGCTGCCGATGCCGGTGCTGCTGGCGCTGTTCTTCGTCTTCGCCAACACGATCGAGTTCCGCGGCGTGCCGTTCCTGTGGCTGCCCGATCTGTCGCGCGCCGACCCCTACTACATCATCCCGCTGCTCATGGGACTGTCGATGTTCACGCTCTCGAAGGTCGGCCAGATCGGCGTGCCGCCGAACCCGCAGGCGAAGATGATGCTGTACTTCATGCCGATCTTCATGACGGTGCTGTTCCTGAACTTCGCGTCGGGGCTGAACCTCTACTACGCGGCGCAGAACATCTTCAGCATTCCGCAGCAGTACCTGATCGCCCAGCGCCGCCTCCGGGAGGCGCCGGTGGCGAAATCCACGACGCCCGCCCCCCGTCCTCCCTCTCCCCGTCGCGGAGAGGGGGTCAGGGGGTGAGGCTCTGCTCTCCGACGTCATCGTCGCGCTCGCGACGCCGCCGGGGCGCTCCGCCCTCGCGCTAGCCCGAGTTTCGGGCCGCGGCGCGTTGGCGCTGGCCTCGCGCTGCCTCAAGCCGTTTCAGCTCACGCCGCGCTCCGTGTTCCGGGCGCGTCTGATCCACCCCGACAGCGGCGAGCCGGTCGACGACGTGCTCGCCGTCTGCTTTCCCGCGCCGCACTCCTATACGGGCGAGGACGTCGTCGAGATCGCCACGCATGGCGGCGTGCTGACCCCGGCGGCGGCGATCGCCGCGCTGGTGGCCGCCGGGGCCCGCCCCGCCGAGCCGGGCGAGTTCACGCGGCGCGCCGTGCTCAACGGCAAGATGGACCTGCTCCAGGCCGAAGCCACCGCCGATCTCATCGACGCCGGTTCCCCCGCGCAGCGCCGCCGTGCGCTGCAGCAGCTCGAGCGCGGGCTGTCGCAGCGTCTCGCGGTGCTGCGCGCCGAGATCCTCGAGCTCGAAGCGCTGATCGCCTACGACATCGACTTTCCGGAGGAAGACGAAGGCCCGGTCAGCGAGGAGCGGGTGCGCGCGGCGTGGACCGCGGTCCGGGGGCGCGTGGCCGAGCTGCTGCGCACGGCCCCGGAGGGCGAGCGCCTGCGCGAGGGGGCGCTCTGCGTGATCGCCGGCCGCCCCAACGCCGGCAAGTCCTCGCTGTTCAACGCGCTGCTCGGCACCGAGCGGGCGATCGTGACGGAGATCGCGGGTACCACGCGCGACGCGATCGAGGCGCAGGCGGTGATCGAAGGCTTTCCGTTCCGGCTCATCGACACCGCGGGGCTGCGGGAGAGCGATGCGCGCATCGAGCAGCTGGGCATCGAGGTCTCGAGGCGCTATCTCGCGGCGGCGGATCTCGTGCTGTATTGTCGGGATGCGGGATGCGAGATGCGGGATGCAACAGAAGAGCAGTTCCTCGCCCACGTCCAGGCACCAGTGGTCGTCGTCCACACGAAGATCGACCTGGTTTCAGATCGCCGCACCGACGAGCTCGCAGTCTCCGCGATCACGGCCGAGGGCATCCCAGAACTGCGCCGGCGCCTGGCGGAAGTCGCGTTCCGGCAACTGCTCTCGCTGGGCGACGTGGAGCCGGTGGTGACCCGTGCCCGTCATCGCGCGGCGCTGGAGCGCGCGCTCGCCGAGCT
>JBOHSP010000398.1:0-3202 GCA_050733275.1 Gemmatimonadales bacterium | reverse complement strand
GGCAGCGCCGGAACGGCGCGCCGCGGGGCCCGCCGTCATTCGTGGCGAGCCCGTCATCCCCCCCACCTGGACGCTGACCGCGACGCCGGTCACCGCCGCCTCGGCGATGGTGGTGACCGCCCACCCGCTCGCCACGGCGGTGGGCGTCGATGTCCTGCGGCAGGGCGGCAACGCGACCGATGCCGCGGTGGCGGTGGGATTCGCGCTCGCCGTCGTGCTCCCCGACGCGGGGAACATCGGCGGCGGCGGGTTTCTCGTGCATCGCAGCGCGAGCGGCGAGGTCCGGGCCCTCGATTATCGCGAAACCGCTCCCGGCGCCGCGAGCCGTACGATGTACGTCGACAGTGCGGGCAACCTCACGGAGCACAGCACCATCGGCCACCTGGCCGTGGGGGTGCCGGGAAGCGTGGCGGGCCTCCACGAGGCGTGGCGCCAGGGGGGCGCGCTGCCGTGGGCCACCCTGCTCGCGCCGGCCATCCGGCTGGCGCGCGAGGGGCACACGATCGATTCCACCCGCAGCGCCGATATCGCCGTCGAGGTGGAGCTGCTGGCGCGGTTCCCGGCGAGCCGCCAGCAGTTCCTCGTCGACGACAGCGAGCCGCCCGCGGGGACCTTGTGGACCCAGCCGGATCTCGCCCGCACGCTCCAGTTGATCAGCGACTCCGGCCCCTCCGTGTTCTACCGCGGGCAGATCGCCGACCTGATCGTGGCCGAGATGGCGCGCGGCGGCGGGCTGATCACCAAGTCGGACCTGCTCCGCTACCGGGCCAAGTGGCGGCCGCCGGTGGAGCTCACCTACCGTGGGTACACGATCTACTCCATGCCGCCCCCCAGTTCGGGGGGCGTGACGATGGGGGAGATCCTGAACATCCTCGAGGGCTACGACACGTTGCCGGCGTTCGGCAGCGCCGAATACGTGCATCTCGCGGTGGAGGTGATGCGGCGCGCGTTCATCGACCGCAACCGCTGGCTGGGCGATCCCGACTACGTGCGCATGCCCCTCGACCGCCTGTTGTCGAAGTCGTACGCGGCGGGCCTGCGCGCCGAGATCGACCCGCGGCGCGCGACGCCCACCCCGATCGAGGCGATGCCCGCGAGCGGGGGCGTGCACACCACCCACTACTCGATCGTAGACGCGCAGGGCAACGCGGCGGCCGTGACGACGACGCTCAACGGCGGGTTCGGCAGCGGGGTCACGGTGAGCGGCGCCGGGTTCCTGCTGAACAACGAGATGGACGATTTCACGTCGGCGCCGGGGAAGCCGAACATGTTCGGCCTCGTCCAGGGAGAGGCGAACGCGATCGCGCCGGGCAAGCGGATGCTCTCGGCCATGACGCCGTCGATCGTGCTCGATCGCGACGGGCGATTGCTGATGGTCGTGGGCACGCCCGGGGGGCCGACGATCATCACGACGGTCGCCCAGGTCATCCTCAACGTGATCGACCAGGGGCTGTCGCTCGGCGAGGCCGTCGCGGCGCCCCGCGTCCACCATCAGGCGTTGCCGGATACCATCCGCTACGAGGCGGGGGGGCTGGCGGATAGCACGGTGGCGGCGCTGCGCGCGATGGGGCACGGGCTCAGCGAGCGCCGCACCCCCAGCGGCATCGTGGCCGCCATCCGGCGAACCGCCGGCGGGTGGGTCGGGGTGGCCGACCCACGCTACGCCGGCGGCGCGGCAGGCTACTGACTACCTAGTTGTCGGGGCGGTAGCTGTCGCTCGTGTCCGTCTTCTGATTGCGGTTGCTGTCGCGCCCCAGTTCGCGGGCCGCATCGCGATCGACCGACACCGCGAGCGGCTCGGTGATCGTGGCCTGGATGTGCGCCCCGTCGGGGAGCACGATGTCCACGTCCTTCGTCTCGGCGGCCACCCCCGCCCCGGCGAGCCCGCCGAAGACGGCGCCGATGACGGTCCCCTTGGTGTTCTTCGACAGCACCTGGCCGATCACCGCGCCCGCGGCTGCCCCGGCCGCCACCTTGCCCGCATCGCCGGCATCCGCCGGCTGGCGGCGGCGCTCCGTCGTCACTTCATCGATCTGCGCCGTGAGCGGATACGTCTGGCCGTTCTGCTCGATGGTCGAGAGCGTCAGTGTGAGCGTGCCCGGGGTGCGGCGATTGGGCGCCGGTTTCACAGCCACGACGATGCCGTTCACCTTGGTCCCGGATGCCACGACGACTCGCCCCTGCGCGTCGTGGACTGCTTCGTCCACCTTGGCCGTGAACGTGTCCCCCGGCTTGTTCTTCCGGGAGCCCAGCTCGTCGTCGATGACCATGTGGAGCCGCGTCCCCGCCGGAATGGTCAGAGACACCAGGTCGGCCGACGCCGGCCGGTCGGTGTCCCGGTCCGCCTCCATGTTGCGGTCCTCGGTCATCCCGCGGCCGCCGCTGGTGTCCCGGTCGCGAGCGGCGTATCCGGTGTCGGACCTGTCGCGCTCCTCGAGCGCCTGATCGGGCTGGCCGGCTTGGCCGCCCTGCGGCGAGCACGCGCCCGCGGCGGCAAAGCTCGCCAGGAGGGCGGTGGCGATCCAATTCCTGGGGGTCATAGCGTTCCTCTCGGGTCTTGAGTGGTCTGTCATGGCGCCAAACCAAACGGATTTGGGCAGCGCGCGGTATTACTCTCAAGACGCGATTCCTTCGAACGACCCGGCCCCTCCAAGGAGTGACGATTACGGCGCCGTGACCGCGAGTTCCCGGCTTAATACCACGATCATGTGCGCACCCGCCGGCAGCACAATGTCCGCATCTTTCGTTTCCGCAGCGACGCCCGCGCCGGCAAGGCCCCCGAGAACCCCACCGATTATCGTCCCCTTGCGATTCCCCCCGATTACCCGGCCCAGCACCGCGCCGGCGACTGCGCCGGCGCCGACCTTGGCGGCGTCGCCCGTCGTGATGTCGCGGCCCTGATGCGTCGTCTCGATCGAATCGATGGACGCCTCGATCGGATAATTCGTGCCCCGCACGGTCACGCTGTGCACCGCCAGCGTGAGCGTGCCCGGTGTGCGCGGATTGGGCGCCGGCCTGACCTCGGTGACGATGCCGTGGACCAGCGAGCCAGCCGGCAGGACGACGTTGCCCGCGGGACTGCGCACGTCTTCCACGACGCTCGCCGTGAACGGGTCACCGGTCTTTGCCGTACGCGAGGAGACGGAGTCGGTCGCCGCGACATCGACGCGGGCGCCGGCGGCCAGCCGCAGCAGCGCGGGGG
>JBOHSP010000397.1:0-11117 GCA_050733275.1 Gemmatimonadales bacterium | reverse complement strand
ACTACGAGCCGGCCGAGTCGCCGGTGCACAACGTGCTGTATCCCAAGCAGCAGAACAGCCCGGTGCGCAAGGTGTGGGCGCAGGGAAAGGACTACAATCAGCTCGCGCCGATGGGCGATCCGAAGTTCCCCCACGTCATCACCACGTACCGGCTCACCGAGCATTATCTCGCCGGCGCAATGAGCCGCTGGCTGCCCTGGCTCGCGGAGCTGCAGCCCGAGTTGTTCATCGAGATCGGCAAGGCGCTCGCGGCAGAAAAGGGCATCGCCAACCTCGACTGGGTCGAGATCAGCTCACCGCGCGGCCGGATCCGCGCCAAGGCGCTCGTCACCGACCGCATCGGCGTGATGCAGGTGGCCGGGAAAACGATCCACCACGTGGGCATGCCCTGGCACTGGGGCTGGAGCGGCTTGTCCACCGGCGATGTCGTGAATGATCTGACGTCATGGGTCGGTGATCCCAACGTGTCGATCCACGAAGGCAAGGCGTTCGTTTGCAACGTGGAGAAGGCCTGATATGGCAGCGCCCATGGGATTCTTCACCGACACGACGATCTGCATCGGCTGCAAGGCGTGCGAGGTCGCCTGCAAGAATTGGAATCAGCTCCCCGCCGACGGCGGGGGCGTCAAGGATTTGAGCGGCGACAGCTACGACAACACCGTGCGGCTCTCGGGCGTCAACTGGCGGCACGTGAAGTTCATCGAGCAATTCGAAGGCGCCTACAACGGCCGCTGGCTGATGATGAGCGACGTGTGCAAGCACTGCGTGCAGGCGGGATGTCTCGAGGTCTGCCCCACTGGAGCCATCATCCGCACCGAGTTCGACACCGTCGTGATCCAGTCGGATGTGTGCAACGGCTGCCGCGCCTGCATCGCCGCCTGCCCGTTCGGGGTGATCGACATGAACCCCGCCGCCGGGACGGCGCAGAAATGCACGCTCTGCTACGACCGCATGCAGGTCGGGCTCGAGCCCGCCTGTGCCAAGGCCTGCCCCACCGACTCGATCCAGTTCGGCCCGATCGCCGAGCTGCGCGAGCGGGCAACGAAGCGCGTCGCCCAGCTGCAGGGCCAAGGCGAGAAGCGCGCCCGCCTGTACGGCGACGACCCGAACGGCCCCCTCGGCGGGCTCAATTCCTTCTATCTCCTCGTGGACGAGCCGGAGGTTTACGGCCTGCCGAAAGACCCGAAGCTCCCCAGTCACAACCTGAAGCCCAGCGGCGTCTTGGCAGCCGCCAGCGGCGCGGTGCTCGGCCTGGTGGCGCTCGTCGGCCTGCGCAAGCGGCGCATGGACGAGATCGGTGCAGGCGGCGCGGGAGGGGGGGGGAACCAGAACTAATGACGCCCGACACCTTTTTCACGGCCTCGCCGCACTGGACCTGGTACATCATCCCCTACTTTTTCGTGGGGGGCATCGCCGGCGGCGCCTACTTCCTCGCCGCCCTGCTCCAATGGTTCGGGCGGCCCGAGGACCGCCCGGTGATTCGCACCGGTTACTCACTCGCGTTCTGGGGCGCCATCATCTCCGGCGCCCTGTTGACGCTCGACCTCGGCAAACCGTTCCGGTTCTGGCACATGTTGTTCCAGTCGGAGAACTTCCCGAGCCTGATGTTCAAGAGCTGGTCGCCGATTTCGTTCGGCGCCTGGGCGATCCTGCTGTTCGGCGCGTGCGCGGCGGTCTCGTGGTACGCCAGCCGGGCTCCCGATGGTCCTCCCAAAGGCGGCGTGCTGCTCGCCAGGCTGGTCGCGGCCCTCGGCGGCCTGCTCGGCTTCTTCGTCGCCGGATACACGGGCGTGCTGCTGTCTGTCTCGAACCGGCCGATTTGGGCCGACAGCCCGTGGCTCGGTGCGCTGTTCCTGGTGTCGGGGGCGTCCACCGGCGCCGCGGCACTCGTGCTGTTCGCGCCCGGGAGAGGAGCGTCGGCAGGCTCTCTCCGCTGGCTATCGTCGTTCGACGCCCGGGCGCTCGTGGTGGAGCTCCTGCTGCTGATCGTGTTCGTCGCGTCGCTGGGCGCCGTCGCCAAAGTGTGGCTGGGTTTCTGGGGGTTCGTGCTGCTCGTCGGCGTCGTGTGGGCGGGTATTCTTTGGCCGCTCCGTCTCCACCTCAAACCGGCGGCCGCGGGCGGTGGCTTCCGCAACCCCGCGCTCATGGTCCTGCTCGGCGGCTTCCTGTTGCGCGTCGTCGTCCTGCTGGCCTCCAACTCCATCGCGGTGCACCGCCTCGCGTCCGATGGGGGGGGCATGCCGTGACCGCGCGCTGGTGGATGCCGCTCGCCCTCGCCGGACTGGCCGCCTGCGCGAGTCCCGAGGCTGCGCGGCCGCGTGGCGGCGGCCCAGGCGCGGATCCGGGCAACCACGGTGCCGTCGTGCAGATCCACGCCGGCAACGAGATCTACTACAAGACGCCCTGCAAGACCGAGAAGGTGAAATGCGCTGGCCCCGTACAGGACGCCGGCACCTAGACGCGGACCAAGCGCAACGCCTGGCGGAGGTGCGACGGGCACATCCGGAGTCTGAAGCCTGGCTCGCGCTCCTCGAGGCCGCGTTGGACGAGGTCCCCCCCGGTGCGGGGTGGGACGACGCGGCGGCGGCGCTCGCTCCCTCATCACCGCGACCGCCGAACGCGCCCCTCTTGAACGGCGCGCAGATCACCGTGGACGGACGCCGGGCGCGGGGTCTCGTGACCCGGCTCGCGGAGTTGGCACCCACCAATGGGACCGATCTGCGCCGTGTGGACGCCGTCGCGCTGCTGGAAGGTGCGGTACGCCAAGACGACGAGCACATCGATCGGCTCGCTCCCGGCGGTGGCCCCGCGCTCCGCGTGGTCGCGCAGCTGGCGGCTCTCCCGCTGCTGCAGGCGTGCGGCCGCAAGCTCCAAGGCGAGCTCCCCACCGCGTGGTGGGAGGGCTACTGTCCCGTGTGCGGCGCCTGGCCCACGCTCGCCGAGTTTCGCGGGCTCGAGCGCAAGCGCTGGCTGCGCTGCGGCCGTTGCGCCACGGCATGGGAGACCGCCTGGCTGCACTGCCCGTTTTGCGATGAGACCGACCACCAGCACCTCGGATACCTGGCTCCCGAGGAGGGTGAGACGACGCGTAAGGTGGAGGTGTGCGACAACTGCAAGGGGTACGTGAAGGCCGAGCCGACGGTGCGTCCGTTGGCGTGGTGGGGCGTGTTGCTGGACGATGCCGACACCGTGCCGCTCGACGTCGCCGCGCTCGACCGCGGGTACCACCGGCCGGAGCGGCCCGGCTACGCGCTCGACGTCCGCATCGCCGCGCGGCGGAGAACGTTTTGGGCCCCGTGAGCCGGCCCGCGGAGGTTTGCCGGGAACTGCTGGCTGCGATCGTGGCCGCGGACGGGCGGCGCCGCCGCCGCAAGCGCGACACGACGCCGGACGCTATCGGACTCGCGTTGAAGCGCGACTTGCTCGAGCGGGCGGTGGCCGCAGATCCGGACCCCGAGGTCTTTGAATACTGGCTCTTGGACCAGTGCACCGCGGCCGGACCCGCCGAGGGTGGGGTGCGCGCGATGGCGCTATCCATCTTTGAGGAATGGCGTTTGGCCCACGCAGCCGGGTCGTTCCGCGAGTGGCTCGCCCAGGGCGCGCCGTCGGACGACGCGAGCAGCGAAGCGTGAAAAGGGGGAACGGCATGCGCAAGGTGCTGATTTCGAGCGCGATCGTGCTGGCGGCGGCGTGCGGGACGCGTACGGCCGCGCCGGACCACGAGGCCACCGCCGCATCCGAAGCGGTGCAAGTACTCAAATCGTCCGACAGTCCTTACCGCGTCATTTATCACCCGGCCGTGGATCTCGCGAAGCGCTAATGGATGCGCGCGATGACGTATTCGGCTCCGGGGGCGCCCGGTGCGCCGCCGAACGCCTGGGCATCGCGTTTTTGGGCGAGGTGCCGCTCGCCACCGAGATCCGCTAGGGGTGGCTGACGGGGGTGGTGCTGTGCGTGACGACCGGCACCCTGGTGCTCGTGCTCGACCTCTGCGGCACGTTCGTCTTCGCGCTGAGTGGGGCGATGCTCGGCATCAAGCACCGGTTCGACCTCTTTGGCGTGCTCGTGCTATCGTTCGTGGCCGCTAACTTCGGCGGAATCATCCGCGACGTCCTGATCGGCGCTGTCCCACCCCCGGGCATCGCCGACTGGCGCTACATCGCCGTTCCCGTCCTTGCCGGCCTGGCCACGTTCCGCTGGGGCTCGATTATCGATCGCATGCACGATTCCGTGCAGATCTTCGATGCCGGCGGGCTGGCGCTCTTCGCGGTTTCCGGCGCGCTGAAGGCGCTCCACGCGGATCTTGGCCCGGTCACAGCGGTGATGCTCGGCATGCTGACGGGGATCGGTGGCGGCATGGTGCGCGACGTGCTGGCGGGGGAGGTACCCGCGGTGCTGCGCCGCGAGGTGTATGCGGTCGCGGCCCTGGCCGGCGCCGCTGTGGTCGTCGCCGGCAGCATGATGCAGCTCCCGACCGCTGCGGTCACGGTTGTTGGCGCGGTCCTCTGCTTCGCGCTTCGCTTCCTGGCGATCCGGCGGGGGTGGCAGCTTCCTGTCGCTGGCCGGAGCGGGTGAGGCAAAGACGTCGACCCAGCCGATGGACACGCCGCCGTCCTCCGGCGCGCACTACGACGCGGAGGGAACCGCGCCGGGATCGTGGTCGCTGCGACGCGACCCAGCGGCTCAGGGCGTGTCCGACTCGAGGTAGCGCGCCGGGAGCGGCAGCTCCGGCGTCTCCCCCCGCCACATCACCGTCAGGACCCACCAGCGGCTGCCGTCAAAGAAGAGCTGAATGGAGTTGATGCCGCGCGTAAACGGCTGGGCGTCGCTGGCGCGGTGCCGCGACTCGTAGGTCGAGAAGCGGTGGACGATCTGCCCGTAGCGTTCGGAGCGGTGCGCAATCTCGCGCTCGTGAAATCCGTTGTTCACCAGGAACGGCCCCGACAACTGGATGTACTCGTCGGGCGTCAGCACTCTGGCGCCGAAGCCGCCGCTTTCCCGCGGGCGGATGGGAATCAGACGCGCGCCGGGGGCGAACAGCGCCCGGAAGCGCGCCCAGTCGCGGGCCACGCCGGAATCGCCGCTGATCACGTCGTACAACGCGGTGATGATCGCGTCCACGGAGGCCACGTCGCGGGCGTAGGGCTGCGTCGCCGGTTGCTGCGCGGCGAGGGCCGGCGCGCCGAGCACGACGAGGGCCGCGCACCAGGCGGAGACGCGGGGGATCTGCATGGGGACTCCTCGACGAGGGGACAGGATGCGGAGCCGCGCGCCTAACAGGGATTCTCGGACAGCGGGCGGACGGTAACGGAGTCGTTGGTGATGCGGAGATGCCAGTAGTGGACCAGTGATGGGACGAAGGCCCGGCGCGTGGTGTCGGAACCGACGATCACGAGCACCGTGGCCACCGGTGGGAAGTCCGCCAGCAGCGTGCAGCTATGCGCGCCCGACGGGAACGTAGTGTCGTAAAAATCGGGCACGACGACCCGCGCATCGGGGCCGGCGTTCTGGATGCCGAGCACGCCCGCGGTGTCACTGTCGCACGCGGCGAGGACAAGCACGGCGAGAAGCACCGCTCGCATGGCGACAGAATATGGCCCGCCGCCCGCGTCGGTGCTACCGCAACAGGTCCGGCAGGAATCGTCGCGCCAGCGCAAGGCCATGCCGGGCCTGCGAGCAGGAGCGCAGCGACTGCGAAACAGGCCCGGCAGGACTTGAACCTGCAACCCCCGGTTTTGGAGACCGGTGCTCTACCAATTGAGCTACGGACCTCTGACTACTTGTTCAAAGTTGCACAGACGGCAAAGTTGCCCAGCCGTGCCTCCGCCCAATCCAGCCCTGTGCTCCAAACGCGCGGCACGGCAAACCTAATTTAGCACGAGGTTGAAGGGAAGCGAAGACTGCGCCGCCGTTTCACCTGCCGCCGAGGTGCCCATGCGCTATTGCTCGACGATTCTCTTACTGTCGCTGGCGGCGACGCCCGCACTAGGCCAGGACACGACCGCGGCAGGGACGGATTCGACGCTGCGCGTGTTCTTCGACTGCCAAGGCTTCGGCCGTGGGTGTGACTTCGATTTCATGCGAACCGAGATCGCGTTCGTGGACTGGGTGCGGCAGCGTGAAGATGCGGACGTGCACATCCTCATTACCACGCAGGAAACGGGCGGTGGAGGGCGAGCGCACTCGCTGGCCTTCATCGGGGTCGGTCGATTCGGGGAACGCGTGGACACGCTGCAGTACTTCTCCGGTCCGGCGGATACGGAGGACGACGTGCGGCGCGGCCTGGCTCGCGTGATCAAGCTGGGGCTGATCTCGTACGTGGCGAAAACTCCAGCGGCCCGCGCGATCACGCTGTCGTACGCCGCGCCGGCGCGCGCCGCCGCGCGCGTGCACGATCCGTGGGACTACTGGTTCTTCCGCGTAAACGTGAACGGCTTCCTGAACGGTGAGAAGCTCATTCGGTTCATCAATCTGTTCGGGAACATCTCCGCAAATCGCGTCACGGAAGATTGGAAGTTCCAGTTCAACGTATCACCATCCTACAACGAGGGGCGTTTCATCTTTCAGACTCTCGACTCGGCCGGCACGGTGGTCGCCGAGGATACGACCATCAGCATCGCGCGAAGCTATGGTGCCAGCGCGCTGCTGGCCCGCAGCCTCACTCGACACTGGTCGTTCGGAGGACGAGTGGAGGCAAACCGGAGCACGCGCAGGAATCACGACCTCGCGATCGGCGCCGGCCCGGCCATCGAGTACGACATCTACCCCTACACCGAGTCGACGCGCCGGCTTCTCACCCTGACCTACAGCGTGACCCTGAACCATTTCGACTACACGGACACGACGATTTACGACAAGACGGAGGAGACGCTCGCGCGTCAGAGTTTGAACGTCAGCCTGCAGGTGTCCCAGCCGTGGGGCTCGATGCGCCTGTTCCTCGAGGGGTCCTCGCACCTCGACAACATCCGCCGCAACCGCGTCGAGCTCTTCGGCGGGGTCGACGTGCGGCTGTTCCGGGGCCTGTCGTTTGAAGTGCAAGGCAGCGTGGAGCGAGTACGCGATCAAATCAACCTGCCGAAGGCCGGCGCGAGCCAGACCGAAGTACTGCTGCAACGGCGAGAGCTCGAGACCTCCTATCGGTATTTCACGTTCTTCGGCTTGAGCTATACCTTCGGCTCGAAGTACAACAACATCGTCAACCCGCGGTTCGATGTCTTCTGAGCGCAGGGGTCTCGGCGTCTCGGCGTGAGATTTAGTCGACCGCAGGCTGCCGCGGCAGAGCCTCCGCCAGAACGTGCAGCATGGCCGCGCGCACCCGCGCCAGCAGGCGCTCGTCCAACGTGTCGCTCGATACCTCGAAGGCCCGCCAGGACGCGTCCGACCACATGATGGCAAACATCCCGCGACAGCGCCCGCAGCGCAGGGCGCGCGCGCCAGGTTCGAGTCGCGCGCGATCACAGCAGTTGGGACAGACGCCATAATGATGGTCAGGGCCAGGGCCGTTCACCGGGCGCGGGACGACGGACCAGGCCGGCGGTCGCACCGGCAGGATCTGCAATAAGGGACGGCGCAAATGAACCAGGCGATTGTTGACGTCGAGCGTCGCGCTGCGGCCGTCCAGCTTCACCACCCGATACCACGCGCCGCGGCGGAGCGGGACATTCGTGCGGGCCCGCACGCGAGCCCAGAGGGGGGACTCCGGCATGGCCTACACTGGCCGGCCCGCAACGAACATTGCTGTGACTTGGGCTACGCGGAAGCGGGTCGCGTCCGGCCGTCTGGCCGTCTCGTAGGGGTGGCTGACGGGGATCGAACCCGCAACCTCCGGAGCCACAGTCCGGCGCTCTAACCGATTGAGCTACAGCCACCGTATACGCAGACGCCGAGCCATTCGAAAAGCACAAACCTAATCGGGCCATCGCTTTAAAGAAAGCGATCATGCGCGGTCCCGCCCGCGCACTCCCACACCCGAAATACTACATTAGTCCCGGACCTCTTGGGGGGACTCGGGCCATGATCCATCGCCATTTCACTCTCGGCATCGTGCTGCTGGCCGCGGCCGGCGCCGCAGCCTGCACCACGCGGCGGGTCGTCGTGGTCGAACAGCCGCCCGCGCGCCGAGTTGCGCCGACCGCCATCACTCTCGGTATCCCTCCCGGACACTTGCCGCCCGTCGGCCAGTGTCGCGTGTGGATCCGCGGGTTGCCGCCCGGCCGCCAGCCCCGTCCCCGCCCCTGCCCCGGCATCCTCCGCGGCGCGCCCGCGGGCAGCTGGATCCTGTATCGCCCGTTCCGCGACCGCCGCTACGTCCACGTGCGACTGGTGCACGAGCGCCGGCCCGGCGTGATCGCGCTCGTCCGCATCTTCAACCTCGATGGCACGTTCGTTCGCGAAATGCGGCCGGAGGATGAGCCCGAAGACCGGCCCGACATCCTGCGACCACCTCCGCGTCGCGACATCGTCGACGCACCGCCGCCCCCACCTCCGCCGCCGCCCCCTCCGGCCCCCCCGCCGCCCCCGCCCCCCAACGTGCGGCCTCGGGAGGAACGTCCGCCCGTGGACGAGCCCCCACGCGACACCACGCACGGCGTGCGTGCCCGCGGCGAGCCGCGCGACACCACGCACGGCGTCCGGGCGCGGGGCGAGCCCGACCGCGACGCTCGCGGTCAGGGCCAGGGTAAGGGCCAGGGCCAGGGCGAAGGACAGGGCCAGGGCCAGGGCCAAGGACAGGGTCAGGGCCAAGGACAGGGCCAAGGCCAAGGCCAGGGCCAAGGTCAGGGCCAGGGTCAGGGCCAGGGTCAGGGTCAGGGCCAGGGTCAGGGTCAGGGCGCCGGAGCGCCCTCCGGCAACGTCGGCGGGACCAACGCCCCCACCGGCAACCCGGCGAGGGGCGGCCCCGGGAGGCCCAACGGGACCGGAAACAACCCCTCCACGGGCATCGGCGAGTCCTCTGTCTACGACCCGATATTCGGAGCCAGGGTGGCCGAGCAGCTGATCGCAGAGGGCCGCCTGCAGCCTGGGGGGCGCCAGAGTACGGTGGGGCGCCAGACCGGGCCGGGCACCGAGGGAAATATCCTGGTGCCCTACCGATACCTGTATCCCGCCTCGGCGGCCCGTGCCGCCCACACCGTGGAGGTCCTGCCCATCCCGGCCTCGCTGCGCTCCTTCGTCCGGGACTACTTCGCCTCCCTGGCTCCACAGGGGCCTGAGGGGGCCCCCCGGGGCCCGTGAGCGCCACCGCGCTCAAGGTCACCCCAGAGGCCTACGCCAAGGCCGCGGGGGCGGTCGAAGGGGAGATCGGGAAGGTGATCGTCGGCCAGCGCGAGCTCGTCCGCCAGGTGCTTATCTGCATGCTCTGCGAGGGGCACGCCCTCATCGAGGGGGTTCCCGGGCTCGGAAAGACCATGCTGCTCCGCACCCTCGCCCGGGCGGTCGACCTCGGCTTCTCGCGCATTCAGTTCACCCCCGACCTCATGCCCGCCGACATAGTCGGAACCCAGGTCCTGCGGGAGGACGCGACCGGCCGCCGCCGCTTCGAGTTCTCCCCAGGGCCCGTCTTTGCCAACCTCGTGCTCGCCGACGAGGTGAACCGGGCCACCCCGAAGACCCAGTCGTCGCTCCTGGAGGCGATGCAGGAGCGGGCCGTCACCGTGGCCGGCGAGACACGCCCGCTCCCCCGCCCGTTCTTCGTGATGGCCACCCAGAACCCGATCGAGATGGAGGGCACCTACCCGCTCCCGGAGGCCCAGCTCGACCGCTTTCTCCTGAAGATCCTGGTCCCCTTCCCCGAGCCCGCCGACCTCGTCGACATCCTCGACCGGACCACCACCGCTTACGACCCCCACGTGGCGAAGGCGACCGGGGGCGAGGAGCTCCTCTCGATGATCTCGCTCACCCGGGAGGTTCCCCTCGCCCGGCACCTCGCCGGGTATGCCGCGGCGCTGGTGGCGGCCACCCATCCGCAGCGTCCCGAGGCTCCCGACCTCGTGCGCCGCTACGTTCGCTTTGGCGCCAGCCCCCGGGGGGCCCAGGCCCTGGCTCTTGCGGCGAAGGCCATTGCGCTCCTCGCCGGCCGGCTCAACGTGGCCGAGGAGGACCTCAGGGCCGTGGCCACGCCGGCCCTCCGCCACCGGGTGATCCTCTCCTACGAGGCCCTGGCCGACGAGGTCGCCCCCGACGCCGTGGTCGAGGCCGTCCTCGCCCACGTCCCCTCCCCCAAACGGGAGCTGGAGAAGCTCGGGTGATGCTCGAGCGTTAGCGTGCTGCTGGAGCCGGCCTTCCTATCTCGCCTCGAGCGCCTGGCGCTTCGCACCCGGGAGCGCCTGGCCGGCGCCTATCCCGGCGAGCATCGCAGCCGCCGCCTGGGCTCCTCCCTCGACTTCGCCGACTGGCGCCCATACGTCGAGGGCGACGACTTCCGCCGGATCGACTACCAGATCTATGCCAGGCTCGACCGCCTGGTGGTCCGCCTCTTCGAGGCGGAGGAGGAGCTGCTGCTCAGGATCGTGGTCGACGCCTCCGCCTCGATGGGCTTCGAAGGCAAGCTGGCCGCCGCCGCCCGCCTCGCCGGCGCGATGGCCTACCTGGCCGCCTGCCGGCGCGACCGCGCCCGCGTCTTCCTGGTGGAGGCCGAGGGGATACGGGCGAGCCCCTGGGTCCGCTCCCGGGACTCGGCCGTCGCCCTGTTCTCCTGGCTGGAAGAGGCGAGGGCCGGGGGGGCCTCTCGTCTCGCCGCCGGGCTCCAGCGCCTCTCCGCCGCCGGGGGGCTCCCGGGGATGACCGTGGTCATAGGCGACCTCCTCGACGAGGAGTGGGAAAAGTCGGTGAGGCGCCTGGCCGGGCCTGGGGCGGAGGGAGCGATAGTGCACCTCCTGGCCCCCTCCGAGCTGGACCCCACCCTGCGCGGGGACTTTGCTCTGGTGGATTCGGAGACCGAGCGCCCCCTCGAGGTGTCCCTCTCCGACCAGGTGCTGCGCTCCTACCGGCAGAGGGCCGCGGCGTGGGTGGGCACGGTGGCCGAGGCTTGCCGGCGTCGGGGGGTCCGCTACGTACGGATGGCTCCCGACGATGATCTGGAGACCCTGCTGCTCGTGCAACTGAGAAGGGAGGGGCTGGTC
>JBOHSP010000396.1:0-4878 GCA_050733275.1 Gemmatimonadales bacterium | reverse complement strand
TGCCGGAACGCGAACAGCAGCGCGACGGCGACGGCTTGGGGCGCCGGGTCGAGCGCGCGCACGGCGGCGACGACCCGGGCGATCTCCTCCTCGGCGAGCGCGTGGACCACGCCGTCCGGCCCCATCCGCTCGGCCACGCCCACCACCGCCTCGCGCGCGACGAGCGGCGGCGGCTGATCGCGGCCCAGGTCGTAGAGCGCGGCCCGATCCTGGCGCCGCAGCCACAGCAGATCCTCGAACCCGGCAGTGGTGACGAGCGCGATGCGCGCGCCGCGCCGCTCGAGGAGGGCGTTGGTAGCCAGCGTGGTGCCGTGGATCAGCACGTCGATGTGTGGGAGCCCCTCGAGGGCCCGGAACAGTCCCTGGGCCGGATCGCCGGTGGTCGTAGGGACCTTGCGGATTGCGAGCGTCCCATCAGGGCCGATGCGGACGAGATCGGTGAATGTCCCGCCGACATCGACGCCGACGCGGCTCACGGAGCGAAGCGCCGCTTGACGAGGAACGCGATGCCGCCGAGGGTGAGCACCACGACGAGCAGCCCCACCCAGTCACCGAGGCGCACGTGCAGAGTCATGACGTCACTCGTGCGCAGCATCCCGATCACGGTCGTCTCGGAGTCGAGGCTGGTCGACTCGAAGGTACGCCCGAGGGGATCGACGAACTGCGAGATCCCGGAGTTGGCCGCTCTGGCGACACCCATCCGCGTTTCGATCGCCCGCAGCACCAGATGGGAGGCGTGCTGATAGGGCGCCGTGGTGCGGCCGAACCAGGCGTCATTCGTGACGTTCACGAGAAAGTCGGCACCCATCGCGCGATACCTGCGTGGGAAATCCTCGAAGGCCGACTCGTAGCAGATGATGACGCCGAAACGGCCCAAACCGATTTCGTAGAGGGGGAGCGTCTGCCCGCGTGCAAAGCCGCCCGACCAGCGAGCGAGGCCGGGAATGGCGCGGAAGACCCGCACCGGAACGAACGGCACGCGCTCGGTCACCGGGACCAGGTAGTGCTTGGCGTAGATGGGATGCCGCCGCCAGTCGCCGGTCGAGTCCACGAGCAGCGTGGCGTTGTAGTACAGGTCGCCCTGCTGCCACGGACGCTCGGCGTAGATCGTCCCCACGAGAATCGGCGTGTGACTCTCGCGAGCCAGCAGCGTCACCTGGGCCTCCCAGGCGGGGTGCCAGGTGATGACGTCGGGGACGGCGGCCTCGGGCCAGATGATCAGGCCCGGGCGGCCTCGTGCGAGCGCAGCGCGGGACATGGTGATCAGTTTGGTAAAGACGCTGTCGCGATGCGCCGGCTCCCACTTCTCGCGGAACCCCTCGTTCGGTTGCAGCAACGCGACGACACCCACGTCGCGCATCGGCAACGTCCGCATCCGCCACGCGCCATAGCCCAGCGCCAGCAGGATCGTGACGGCGACCGGGGCAGCCCGGCGCACCGCGTACCGCACACCGCGCACGTCTTTGGCAGCTTCTACCAGCATCACATTGCACCACGCCACCCACAGCGTCACGCCGCGGGCGCCCGCAAGGTCGGCCCACTGCACGAGAATCGGCGCGTCGGCGAGCGACGTGCCGAGGCCGAGCCAGGGGAAACTGACGTCGCCCAGGTGGCCGATGAGCCACTCCAGCGCCGTCCACGCGACGGGGAACACCACGAAGAGGGGGACGGCGGGGGCGGCGAGCCGCAGCCGGATCACGAACCAGAACAGGGCCGCGGTGAAGATCGCGAGGACGGCGAGGGAGGCGAGATAGCCCAGCGCGGACAGCGGCGTGAAATGCCACAACGCCACGACCATCCAGTAGAGCACGAGGGCATTGGCGAACAGGCCATACCACAGGCCGAAGCGAAACGCGAGCCGCGCGTCCGCCGCGCCCTCCGCCTGCTGCAGCAGCAGGATGGCCGGAACGAGCGCGATGAAGCTGAGGAACGGGAGCGGAAACGGCGGATACGAGAGGAAGAGGGCGAGCGCACCCAGGGCAGCGAGCTTCACAGCACGACTTCGCGGCCTTCGTCCGCGGAGCGGTAGATCGCGTCGACGACGCGCTGCAGGGCGAGCTGGTCGCGGGCCTGCGGCGCATTGACGTCGCCCTTGATCACGGCCAGGAAGTACATCCACTCGGCGCGGTACGACTGAATGAACTGCGTCTCCCGTCCCGTGGCGCCCGTCGGCGTCACGTCCACGGGAGAGCCGTGCTGGTCGCGGAAGATGCGCAGCGGCTGGATCGTGGCGGAGCCGCGCGTGCCCACGAGATCGAACCAGAAGCGCTCGCCCTCGCCCATGTGGCGCCAGCTCACGTCCACCGTGATCGACACGCCGTTCTCGCAGACGATGAGGCCCGTGCCCATGTCTTCGACGCCGTCGCTGCCCTGGCGGGTGAGATGCGCGGAGATCCGTTTGGCGGCGGGCCAGCCGGCGAGCCAGAGTCCGAGATCGATCAGCGGCAGCCCGAGATCGAGCATCGCGCCGCCGCCCGCTTCTTCACGCCGCAGCCGCCAGCCGAGCATCTGGCGGCTGGGCTGGAACGTATACCACCCGCCGCGCACCGCCTGCAGCGCCCCGATGTCGCCGCCCGCCAGGAACCCGCGGACGGCCTGGACGTCGGAGCGAAACCGGTGGTTCATCCCCACCATCACGCGCTTGCCGTAGCGATCGCTCGCCTGCAGCACCCGCTCGATGCCCGCGTCCGTGAGCGCCAGCGGCCGCTCGCACAGTACGTGCACGCCGGCCGCCAGCGCCGACATGACGTGAATCTCGTGCAGGTGATTCGGCGTGCAGATCACGACCGCGTCGACGTCGGCATAGCGCAACACTTCCTCGATGTCGTCGTAGGTGTCGCGCACCTCGAACCGCGCGGCGAGCGCCTGCGCCTTGGAGAGGTCGTTGTCGCAGATCGCCACGACGTCCGCGCCGGGCAGCCGCCGCACGACCGGCAGATGGGCGACCTGCGCGATCGCCCCCGCGCCGATCACGCCCACGCGGACCGGGTCGTTCACCGCGCCTCGCTCCCCCCCCCCTGCGCCGTGCGAAATCGGTACATCAGCCCCCAGCGCAAGCTGGCGGTGCTCAGGCCGCTCGACAGCATGCCCCGGCCGTCGAACGTGAACCGCCACGCCGGGCCGATGTGGAACTCCGCGCCGAGGGTGGCGTTGAGGCCCGCCGTGACCTCGTCGAGGGCGTCCTCGACAAAGGTGCCGTCGATCGCGCGGCCGCTGCCGTTGCGCAGGTGCACGCCGAAGCCGGTGCCCAGATACACCGTCGCCGCCCGCCCCTGCGGGAACACGTACTGGAAATCGATGTCGGCGCTGAAATCGCTCCAGAAGATGCGGCCCACGTCGATCACGGCGTCGCCCGTGGGATCGTCGACGAGTTGCCGCAGCCGGTTCTCGAAGCGTGTGCGCGCTTCCCGGTCGAATTCCGAACGGAAATACGACACGCCCAGCAGCACGCGCACCCGCGGCGCGATGCGCCCGTAGTCCACGCGCACGCCGCCGGCCAGCGCGCCTTTGAGCTGGCTCGAGCCCAGGACGCCCAGGTCGACCTGAATCGCGGACGGCCGGAGATTGTCGTAGGAGAACTGGTTGAGGACGCCTTGGGCCGACAGACGGCCGGCCGGCCCGGCGGCCAGCGCGAACGTGGCCAGTCCGGTCATCCATCTGGCCGTCCGGGCGTCCGGCCCCTTCGCTCCGCTCAGGGCAGGCTGTCCGGCCGTCTCAGTAGGCTCGTTCAATTTGCGTTCCCGGAAAGTAGGTCGTCAGAATTTTCCGATAATCCTGTCCGGCTCGCGCCCGGCCGATCGCCCCCCATTGGCACATCCCGACGCCGTGCCCGGAGCCGGCGCCTGCCGCCACGAGCCGGCTCACCTCGCCGCCCGCTCCGTGCTCCACGGTGAGCTGAAACGCGCCGCTGCGCAGAATACGGACCCCGTCGGGCCGCAGGATCTGGCGCACGAGGTGGCCCGGGATGCGCACGTCGCCGCGCTCGAACACGATGCGCAGCTCCCCCACGCGTCCGGAGCGCGTCGTGCGACTCACCGTCACGTTGGTGACGCGCGGCAGGCCGTTGTCTCCGACCGACATCACGGCCGGCAGCGTTCGCGTCAATATAGCGCGGAGCTCCGGGCCGTCCCATTCCTCGCGCCACCGAAACCGCGGTGAGATGTCGCAGTAGTACCGGCCGCCCCCCCGCTCGTCGGAGATGGATCGCAGGTAGGACCGCGGCCGCGCCGTGGCGAACGCCTCCTCCACGGCCGCGGTGCGGTAGCCGCAGGTCGAGTGAAAGTAGGCGTCGATGGTCTGGCCGCCGTGGCGCAGCACCTGGCCCGCCGTGCGCCGTATCGCGCTCCACACCTGCGGCGTCTCCCCGGAGACGCCGAGATAGACTTGATCGCGGACGTCGGCGTAGGCGTCGAACCCGAGCGACTCCCAGCGGCCGCGGTTCCGGAGCGCGAAGCTGCGTGACACCACCGCCTGCGCGAGCACCGCGGCCTCCTCGTTGGGCCGGCGCGGGCCGATCTCCGGCCCCACGACACCCGCTACGTAGCTCTCGAGTCCGACCCGGTTGATCACGGTGACCGTGCCCCCGGAGGCCGGGTACACCGCAAGCCGGCCGCGGTAGCGGCGGCCGTTGGCGACGGCAAACCGCCCTTCGGTGAGGTTGACCGCGACGATCCCCGCATACGAACCGCGCGCGTCGGCTCCCGCGGGTCGCAGGATGCGCAGCCGGCCCGGCACGGAGTCGGCGATCACCGTCCAACTCGCGCCGGAGGGAATCGTGCCGATCGGCAGCCCGTCCACGGCGGTCACCAGCAACTCGCCCGCGCCGCTGCCGCCGAGCACGACGCTTGGGACGCCGGCGGCGAGCGCGACGCGCAGCTC
>JBOHSP010000395.1:0-13423 GCA_050733275.1 Gemmatimonadales bacterium | reverse complement strand
CCGACGATCAAGTTGGGAGGGTTTTTGGCGCCTCACCCAACTTCGACCGTGGAGGTCTTATGGCCCGCCGCATCCGCTTCGCGCTCTCGCTGGTCCTCGTGACGTTCGCACTCTCCGCCGCGGCTTGTGCCGATGCGACCGGCCCGCGTCAGCTGTGCGATCACAACAACCCAGCGATCTGCAAGTAACTCTAGGCGCTAAGTGCCGCAAGCGAGGCGGACACCTCGCGCAATGCTTCAGTGCCGCCACGGGACACGACTGCGGAGCTCTCCGCGTGTTCGGAAGTGCCGCAGTCGTGCAACCCCTCTCGAATCCGCTCAATACGGAAAACGAGCTCGTGTGATCCGTAGGCGACTGCGATTTCGAGCGCCCGCTGTAACTCTGCATCTGCGCGCCGATAGTTGCCGAATCGTGCGAGACCGATCCCGAGCTTGAGGAGGAAGTCGGCACGTATATTCGGCGACACCTCGTCGAGATGCGCAAGTGCTCTCTCGCGCCAACGCTCGAAGCTGACGCGGTCGCGCCTAAATGAAGCGCAGTGCATCAACTCCAGAATGGCGTTGGTCACCGGCGGAGCCGACCCTCCCCGACGCACAACCTCGTGTAGCGCTCGCTCCGCGTCATCAACTTTGCCAAGGGACAACAGAGCGAGTCCCAAATCGCCAAGCGCGGCCACTCGCGATGGTTCGTCCTCGTACAGTTCGAAGGCACGCCACAGGTGCGGGGCACCCTCATGAGGCTGCCCACGGCCCTGTAGCGCGTTTCCGAGTCCGTGCTCAGCATGTGCTTGCACATTTTGAAGCCCAGCGGCCTCGGCGTCGGACAGGACGGCACGCCAGCCGCGTTCTCCGTCGGCAAGGTTGCCACGAAAGTGGGAGACGTTGCAAAGACCGATCCGGCTGAGGAGTACGGATTCACGATCTCCGTTTGAGGACGCGATCTGGCCCGCACAGGTGTACGCAGACTGCGCCCCGTCGAAGTCAGCCTGCAAACGCCGCACGCGGCCCAGCCGCAGCCACGAGGCGATCTCGTCCTTGGCAGCAAGCCGCTCGCCACCGACCCGGATCAGCGTCAACCGCACATCCTCGGCCTCCTCGAGATGCGCCTCGTGCTCGAGACACAACGCGTAGGCGAGCAGCGCCGGCGGGAGCAGCCGAATGTTTGCCTGCTCGTGCGCCTCGCCGGTGGCGCTCACGATGCCGCTCAAGTGCGCCGCCTCCGTGCTGCCGCCCTCGGCGATCAGCTCGGTGCAATACCGCTCGGTCGCGGCCCATTGGTAGCGGAAGACGTCGGGGGAGGGAGGTTCCCGGTCAGGGGCGAGAAGGTCCACGAACCGGAGCGCCAAAAACGCCCCCTGACCGAGCCGCACCGCCATCGCGGCGGTCGGGTCATCGGTCACGCGTTGCAGGAAGACTGCGTGGGGCAGTCTGCCCCCGTTGGTCAGGACTTCGGCGTCAGCGCTCATCGCGGCTCCGCGAATGCAGCAGGTGTGCCGGAACGCAAGGCCATTGAAGATACCAACATAGCGCAGGCCGGGCGGCGGCGTTAGCCCGCAAAAGGCGCATTTTTTGGCTTTTCACCGCAGCGTCCGGGTAGCGGGGAACGGCCCCCGCGTCGCTATAACGACGCATGCGGAACGGCCTCACCCTCCCCGAAATCGTGCTGGTCCTGGCCATTGTCGGGACCGCTAGCGCCGTCGCACTGCCGCGCGGCCGCCACGTGCTCGACTGGATCGCGGCCGACCGCGCCGCGCGCCAGGTCACCGTCGCCCTGGCGATCGCCCGGCACGCCGCCGTGATGCAGGCCACACGCGCGCGTCTGATCATCACCAGCGATTCGCTGCGCATCGAGCGCAGCGGAGAGCGTGGCTGGGAGCTGTGGTGGCGCGGACCCGGTCCGCGCGAGCTCGGCGTTGCCCTCGAGGTCTCCAACCCCACCGTCGAGTTCGGTCCCACCGGGGCCGGGTGGGGCGTCTCGAATACGAGCGTCGTGTTGCGGCGCGGGTCGCAAGTCGAAACGATCACCGTCTCGCGCGTGGGCCGGGTGAAGCGCTGGTAGCGCAACCCTTCCCGCCTCCGGTGCATCTAAGGAATTGAAACAGGCAGCGCGCGAGTGACGTAGGATGGGACACAACGACAAGGGTCGCGGCCGAAGTGTGACGGCCACTTCGCCCGACCGCCAGCCCGGGGAGCATTCAGCCCCGGGTTTGGTCTTTTCTAGAGGGCGGGGCCCACATCCTCGTCGAGAAAGACGAGGGTCTGGCGCCGACCCACGATGCGCCGCAAGGCGTCCAGCACGTTGGGATCCAGTGCGGTGCCCGAGAGATCGGCCATCCGTTCGACGGACTGCTCGGGCGTCATTTTCTCCTGATAGGGCCGCGCCGTCGTGAGCGCGTCGTAGATCTCGGCCGCCGCGATCACCCGCCCGCCCATCGGGATCTCCTCCCCGCGCGAGCCATCGGGGTACCCGGTACCGTCCCAGCGCTCGTGGTGGCTCCGTACCATGGCCACGATGTCGCCCAGGTGCACGAGCGGCGCGAGAATCTGGGCGCCGATGATCACGTGCTGCTTGACGTGCTCGAACTCTTCCGGCGTGAGCGCCCCTTCCTTATTGGTGACGGCTTCGCGCGTGCCGATCTTGCCGAGATCGTGGAGCCGGGCGGCCATGCGGATCCGGTCCACGTCCTCTTCGGACAGAGCGAGCTCCGCCGCGAGGGCGGCGGCCAGATCGGCGACCCGCGCGGAGTGGCCGCGCAGGTAGGGGTCCTTTGCTTCGAGCGCGTTCACCAGCGCTTCCAGCGTGGCCGTGGACACGCGCTCCAGGCGGTTGCGCTCGCGCTGCAGCTCCGCCGTGCGGGTCGTGACCTCTTCCTTGAGCCACTGGTTGAGATGCCGGTTCTCGAGCAGCATCTCGCGCCGCTTCAGCGCCCGCTGCACGGCCCGGCCCAGGTCGGCCAGCTCGATCGGCTTGGTCAGGTAGTCCATCGCGCCGCGCTGCATGCACAGGGCGGCGCTCGTCGCGTCGTTGACCGCGGTCAGCATCAGGATGGCGAGTTCCGGTTCGATCTCCAGCGCCTGCGGGACGAGATCCACGCCGCTCGTGCCCGGCATCCGGATGTCGGACAGCATCAGCTCGACTTTATGCAGGCGGAGCTGCTGCAGGGCGTCGTCACCGGAAGAGGCCGTGTACACCTCGAATTGCTGCTGCTTCAAAAACTTGCGCAGCGCATTCCGGATGGGCTCTTCGTCATCGACTACCAGGACGGAAGGCATAGGGCCTAAGAATTCCCCGGGACGAAGGTTACGTCAACAGGGCGGGGCACGATGCCGGCGCGGGCGGCGCGCGCGAGCAGCTCCGCGACCGCGCGGCGGCCGGTCGGCCCGTAATCGAGCGTGTAGGCGTTCACGTACATCCCGACGAAGCGGTCGGTGCGGGCCGTATCGAGTCCGCGGCTGTACTGCTGCGCGTGGCGCAGCGCCTCGGCCCGGTGCTCCAGGCCGTACGCGATGCTGGCGCGCAGATCGCGCGCGACCGCCGCCATGACGTCCGCGCCGAGATCGCGACGCACCACGTTGCCGCCCAGGGGCAGCGGCAACCCGGTCTCGTCGTGCCACCACGCCCCCATGTCGGCCCACAGGTGCAGCCCGCGGTCGGCGAACGTGAGCTGGCCCTCGTGGATCAGCAGCCCGGCGTCCGCCTTGCCATCGAGCACGTACTGCTCGATGGCGTCGAACGGCACCACGACGTGGCGGGCCGCGGGCTGATACAGCCGCAGCGCGAGGAACGCCGTCGTCAGCTCTCCCGGCACGGCGACCAGCCGGCCGGCCAGGGCGGCGCGGGGATCGGGGGGCGCCGCCGCGCGGGCCACCATCCGCGGCCCGTAGCGCTCCCCGATGCTCGCGCCGTGGGCGAGCAGGGCATAGCGGTCCGCGAGATAGGCGTACGCGTGGAACGACACCGCGGTCACGTCCAGCTCGCCGGCGAGGGCGCGGCGGTTGAGCGTCTCGATGTCGGCGAGCTCGTGGACGTAGCGGCGGTCGCCGGTGTCGATGCGGCCGGCGGCCATCGCCCAAAACATGAAGGCGTCGTCCGCGTCCGGGCTGTGCGCCAGGCGAATCATGGAGGGGCGGGTGCCCGCCGCTGGGCTTCCGCCGCGAACGCCGTGAGCTCGCGGTGCTCGGCGTATTCGGGCCGCGCGCGCGCCAGCTCCGCGTCCTGGTGCCGCAAGAAGTCGGCGTAGGCGCGGCGCTCGCGTACCGTGTCGCCCTGGTCCGCGAAGGCCCGGGCCCGCAGGACGAACGCGAACAGATGCGTGGGGACCGCGCGGGCGATGGTATCCGCCTGCGCCAGCGCCGCCGCCGGCTGGCCCGCGGCGAGGTGGATCAAACCGAGGTGATAGCGCGCGTCGGCGTCGAGGCTAGGCAGCATGCCGTAGGCGCCCAGCGCCATCGGCAGGAAAAACTGCACGCTGTCCGTCTGGCGGGCTTCGCTGAGGATCATGATGCGATTGAACAGCCGATTGGCCCGCTCCTGGGGCGACATTTGTGAGATATCGGGAGCAGGGGGCAGGGAGCCGGAAGCTGATCGTGCTGCTCCCGGCTCCTCGCTCCCTGCTCCCCACATGGCCAGCACCGTCACCAGCGCGCCGAGCGCCGCGCCGGCCAGGCCCCACGGCAGCCCCACGCGCCATCCCGTCGCTCCGGTCGCGGCGACGGCGGCGCCGCACTTGTGGCAGAATCGGGACGTGGGGGAAAGCGCGGCACCGCAGGCGTGACAATTCATAGGCCGGGGAATCTATGGCTGGCAGGAAAGCCCAGCCATTGATAGTGTAAGGCCCATGGCGGGCGAGCACGGCAGGCACATGGGCGAGCTCAAGCGCGGCGAGCAGCGCTGGGACGTCTACCTGGAAGGCCAGCCCGATCCCTCCCTGGGTGCCGTCCGTGGCCGGATTCACTTCATCAACGGCGCCGAACATCGCGTCACCGGCTGGATCTTCCTCGAGTGGCACGAGAAGGACCTGCAAGAGCGGTTCGGGGAGTTTTCGGCCGTCGAGCTGCTACACTTTGTGGAGTCGCTGTAGCGCAGTTGCTGCACAGTCTGGCTTACACTTTGCACATTTCCGGTGTGGAAAAGGCCCTGATGGGGCTTTTCCTTGCATTTTTGGCAAAGAATTCTTGACAGTGCTACACTCCCCCGGTAGCTTCCGCTTGGCCCGCCACTTGCTGCTGCGTCTTACCGACTCGGGGAGGGAGACCCACAATGACCGCTACGCTGGAGCCGACCACCGCAACCGCTGCGAAAGCGGCCGCGGGCCCCTCGCCCGCGGATGTGATTCGCCGCGCGCGGGACGCCGGGGTGCAGATCGTGGACGTGAAGTTCACGGACCTGCCGGGGACCTGGCAGCATTTCTCGTTGCCGCTCAAGGAGCTCGAGGAGAGCACGTTCACTGAGGGGCTGGGGTTCGACGGCTCGTCGATCCGTGGCTTCCAGGCGATCAACGAGAGCGACATGCTGCTGCTTCCCGATCCGGCCAGCGCGTTCGTGGATCCGTGTCTCCAGGTGCCGACGCTGTCGCTCACGTGCGACATCGTGGATCCGATCACGCGCGAGCCGTACTCGCGGGATCCGCGGTACGTCGCGCGCAAAGCGGAGGCCTATCTCCGGCGCAGCCGCATCGCGACGACCGCCTACTACGGTCCCGAGGCCGAGTTCTACATCTTCAATTCCGTGCGTTTCGATCAGAACGCGCACGAGGCGTACTACCACATCGATTCCGAGGAAGGGATCTGGAACTGCGGCGCCAACGGCACGCCGAACCTCGGCCACCGTCCGCGGCATAAGGAAGGATACTTCCCCGTGCCGCCGGTCGACCGGCTCCAGGACCTGCGGTCGAAGATCGTGCTGGCGCTGATGGCGGCGGGCGTGGACGTCGAAGTGCATCACCACGAGGTCGGCACGGCGGGCCAGACGGAAATCGACATGCGGTTCAGCACGCTGACCCGCATGGCCGACCAGGTGATGATGTACAAGTACATCGTCAAGAATGTGTGTCATCAGCACGGCTACACCGCCACGTTCATGCCCAAGCCGATGTTCGGCGACAACGGGTCGGGGATGCACGTGCACATGAGCCTGTGGAACGGGGACACGAACCTGTTCTTCGACGAGAAGGGATATGCGTTGCTGTCGGACACGGCGCGCTGGTACATCGGCGGGCTGATCACGCACGCCCCGGCGCTGCTCGGGTTCGCCGCGCCGACCACCAACAGCTACCGGCGGCTGGTGCCGGGCTATGAGGCGCCGATCAACCTCATCTACTCGCAGCGCAACCGCTCGGCGATCTGCCGCATCCCGATGTACTCGCGGTCGCCCAAGGCGAAGCGCATCGAGTTCCGCGCGCCGGATCCGGCCAGCAACCCGTATCTGACGTTCGCGGCGCTGTTGATGGCGGGACTCGACGGCATCAGGAACAAGATCGAGCCGCCCGCGCCGATGGATCTCGATCTCTACGAGCTCGAGCCGGCGGAGCGCCAGCACGTCAAGAACACGCCGGGCAGCCTCGCCGAGTCCCTGGCGGCGCTCGAGGCCGACAACGCCTTCCTGCTCGAGGGCGGAGTCTTCAGCAAGGACCTGATCGACACCTGGCTGAGCTACAAGCGGGCCAAGGAGGTCGATCCGGTGCGGCTGCGCCCGCATCCGTACGAGTTCTTTCTGTACTACGACGTCTAACCTGAAAAGCGGCGGAATGGCGGAAGGGCGGTAGGGCGGTCACCTACCGCCTTTCCGTCCTTCCGCCCTTCCGACATCCATGACCACCAAACGCGAGATCCTCGAAGCGGCAAAGAAGCAAGGAGTCTCCTTTCTCAGACTCCAGTTCACCGACATCCTCGGGGTCAGCAAGAACGTCGAGGTGCCCGAGAGCCAGTTCGAGAAAGCGCTCGAGGGCGACATCATGTTCGACGGGTCGTCGATCGAGGGGTTCGTGCGAATCGAGGAGTCGGACATGGTGCTGCGGCCCGACCTCGAGACGTTCCGCGTGTTTCCGTACGAGGATGAAGGCGGCAAGGTCGCCCGGCTGATCTGCGACATTTACAATCCCGACGGGTCGACGTTCGCGGGCTGCACCCGCCAGGCGCTGAAGCGCCAGATCGAGCGGGCCAAGGCACTCGGCTTCGCAATGATGGCAGGCGTGGAAGCCGAGTTTTTTATTTTCCAGTTGGATGCAGGAGGCAATCCGACGACAGAGACGCACGACCGTGGCGGGTACTTCGATCTGACGCCCGTGGACCGTGCCGAGGACATCCGCCGGCTCATCGTGAAGGACCTCGTCTCGATGGGGTTCGAGGTGGAAGCGGGGCATCACGAGGTGGCGCCGGGCCAGCACGAGATCGATTTTCGCTATGCCGAGGCGCTCGAGACCGCCGATAACCTCGCCACCTTCCGATTCATCGTCCGCAACGTCGCCTACCGGCACGGCTTCCTGGCGACGTTCATGCCGAAGCCCATCTTTGGTCAGAACGGGTCGGGGATGCACACGCACCAGTCCCTGTTCCGCAAGGGGAGCAACGCGTTTTACGATCCCCAGGGGCAGTGGGAGCTGTCGGACGTGGCGCGGGCGTACATCGCGGGTCTGCTCACCCATGCGCGGGGGTTCTGCGCGGTCACGAATCCGCTGGTGAACAGCTACAAACGCCTCGTGCCGGGGTATGAGGCGCCCGTGAACGTGGCCTGGTCGATGCGCAATCGCTCGCCTCTCGTCCGCATCCCCGA
This sequence comes from Gemmatimonadales bacterium, assembly GCA_050733275.1. GTDB lineage: Bacteria > Gemmatimonadota > Gemmatimonadetes > Gemmatimonadales > GWC2-71-9 > 20CM-2-65-7. The sequence goes on along the minus strand of JBOHSP010000395.1, from coordinate 5,653 downwards.
CCGGCGCGGGCCGGGCACGCGCTGCGAGCTGCGGATGCCCGATCCGTCGGCGAACCCGTATCTGGCGCTCGCCGTGCAACTCGCGGCGGGGCTCGACGGCGTCGAGCGCAAGCTCACCCCGCCGGATCCCGTCAACAAGAACATCTTTGAGATGAGCTATCGCGAGCGCCGCAAGTACCGGATCGACGAGCTGCCGCGGGACCTGCACGAGGCCCTCGACCTGCTCGAGCGGGACGCGGTGATCCGGGAGGCGCTGGGCTCCCACATTTACGAGCGGTTCGTCGAGGCAAAGCGGGAAGAATGGCAGGAGTACATCGGAAAGGTCAGCGAGTGGGAGCTCGAGCGGTATCTCAGTGTGTACTGATCTTCGGGCTCACCGCCTGCGACATCCTGCCCCGCCCGGGCGACACGGCCGGGGACCAGGAGGCCGGCCGCTGGGTGTGGCACGGCCGGCTCGTCGTGGAAACCGACTCGCGGTACACGCTGGTGCGGCTGCGGATCGACACGGTGGGCGCCGCGGCGCGGCCCCGCGACGACGTGTTGCTGGCGAACTTCGTGTTCGACCCCAGCGACGCGACGGGAGACGAGTACGCGCTCACCGTGGGCCTGGAGCTCGGCGATACGCGACGGTTGGAGGCGCGGCGGCCCTACGCGCTCGGCACGGAGATCCCCGCGCACGGCACGGTCACGTGCCTGTGCCGGCCGCTGCGGCCCGATTCGGTGCGGGGCAGCTACACGATGCAAACGCGCGGTAGCCGGCAGCTCGCGGGCCGCATCGACGCCACGCTGTACTTCACGGCGTGGAATGATTCCGGCGTGCACGCCACGTACCGGCTGCGGCAGCGGATCCACGGGATTCGACCCTAGTGCTCGCGGGCCTGTTGCTGATGCTGCAGTCGGTCGGCCCCACGATCGACACGATCATCATCGATAACGGGAACGTCTTCCATCGCTACGACGGCGCGCCGCGCGTCGTCGCGCGGCTGGCCAACGCGCTGCACGTCCCGACGCGCCAGTGGGTGATCCGGCGCAGCGTGCTGATGGAACCGGGCGACGCCTACGACGAGGCCCGCATCGAGGAAACGGAGCGGGCCCTGCGGAACCTGGGGGTGTTCCGCTTCGTGGATGTCGATACCGCGCGGCCGGTTCCCGGAGGCCCGCTCGCGCTCTACGTCGTGACCGCGGATGGCTGGAGCACCCAGCCACAGGCCAGCTACACGCGGGCGGGCGGGGACGAGGCATGGGAGCTCGGGTTCGTCGAGCGCAACTTCCTCGGCACCGCCACCGAAGTCGCGCTGCGCTTCGGCAAGAATCCCGATCGCACGCGGCGCGACTTTCAGTTCGTGAACCCGCACTTTCTGGGGCGCCGGACGGCCGTCATGTTCCGCTATGGCGATCTCTCCGACGGCCGCAACAGCGCCTGGCGGTTCGGCCTGCCCTTCAATGAAACGGGGGCACGCGGCGCGGCGGACACCTACGGCGAGTCGGTGCGCGAACGCGTGCTGCGGTTTCGCGACGGCGTGCTGCTCGACAGCACCGAGCGGCGGCTGCTGCGGATCGGCGTGACCGGGGGCTACGCGCCGCACGCGACGAGCCGCGAGTACGTGCGCCTCTGGTTCGGCGCCGAGTGGCGGCGGGAGGACTTCGCGCCGCAGGGCACCGCGCCGTTCCCGTATTCGACGTTCGTGACCGGGCGCGTGGGCGTGGAGCTGGGCCGCGGCCGCTTTCGCGTGCTCGAGCAGTTCAACTCCTACTCGCGCCGCGAGGACGTCGATCTCTCGCCGACCCTGCGGCTCGGCGCGGTGATCCAGGGCGGCGTGGGCTACGAGGTGCGGCTGCAGACGTCGGCCGTGTGGAAGCGGGGCTTCGCGCTGCTCCGCGCCGAGGCCAACGGGCTCGATACGGCCCGCGTGCAGGCGCGCGTCACCGTCGTGAGTCAGAACATTCCCCGGCACACCCTGATCGCGCATGTCGAGTGGGGCGGCCTGTACGGCCCTCCGCCCCGTCCCGGCACCGAGTTCGACCTCTGGCTCGAGCAGCGGGGGCCGCGGCTGTTCGGCGTGCACGATTTTACCGGCGATCGAATGGTGTGGCTCGCGCTGGAAGACCGGATTCTCGTGGCCGAGGAGCTGTGGGGGCTCCTGGGTGCGGGTTTGGCGCCGTTTTTTGATTACGGGGGCGCCTGGTATCGCGATCAGGCGCCACGGCTCGGCGGAAACGCGGGGCTGGCGCTGCGGTTCGGTCCAACGCGCGCCGTGAGCGGCGACGCGGCGGAGATTGCGTTCGGCTATCGCTTCGGCGAGGGCGCCGACGGCTGGGGCATCACCCTGCGGAAGGGCTTCGTGTTCTGATCGTGCCGCTGCGCGCCAGCCGTGCGATCAGCCCGGCCGCGCGCGCCAGCAGCGCGATCTCGCCGTCCGAAAAACTCTCCAGCCGTCGCGCGAGCTCCTCGATGCGGTTGGCGCGGCCGCGCCGCATCACGATCCGGCCGGTGCCGGTGGCCTGCACGAGCATCGAGCGGCGGTCGCCATTCCGTCCCGGACCCACCCGTTCCACCATGCCCCAGCGCTCCAGGCTCTTGATGATCCGCGTCATCGTGGGTCGCCGCACCTGCTCGATCGCGGCCACCTGGCTCAGCGTTTTGGGCCCGCCGAAGACCAGGACGGACAGCGTGGACAGGCCGGCTGGGCCGATGCCGAGCCGTGAGTCCTCGTGGCGCAGGCTGCGCAGGAGATGGATCGCGGCCGAGTGCAGGCCGTCGGCGGCGGTCTCGGCGGCCCGGGAAGGGCGGGGGTAGAGTCTTGCGGATCTACTCGTCACTCCGGCAAATTAGTTAGCATAGCTAACTATCTCAAGGGACCCCATGGACACGGTCCAGGACGTCTTTGAACTGGCCCGCACCGGCAATGCCGACGGGCTGCGCGCGCTGCTCGCCACGCAGCCGGGGCTGGTCAACGCCCGCAACGAGCGCGGCCATTCGCCCGTGCTGATCGCGCAGTATCATCGCAGGCGCGACGCCGTCGCCGTCCTCCTCGCCGCCGACCCCGACCTCGACATCTTCGATGCGGCCTCGGTGGGTCGCACGGACCGCGTGCTGGAATGGCTCGATCGCGATCCAACCCTGATCAACGCGTATTCCAGCGACGGCTTCTTCCCCCTCGGGCTGGCCGCGTTCTTCGGGCACGTCGAGACCGTGCGGGCGCTGCTCGCGCGCGGCGCGGACGTCGCGCAGGTCGCGCGCAATCCGATGCGCGTGCAGGCGCTGCACGCGGCGGTCGCAGCCCGCGCGCTCGACATCGTGCGACTGTTGGTGGAGGCGGGCGCGCAGGTCCATGCCGCCCAGCAAGAGGGGTGGACGCCGCTGCATGGCGCCGTGCATCACGGCGATCTCGAGATGACCCGCTACCTCGTGGCGCACGGCGCGGACCCGCGCCAGCAGAATGAGAAGGGGCAGAGCGCGATCGGGCTCGCCGCCGAGGCGGGGAATACCGCGCTCCTGAAGATCCTCAAGGGCGTGGTTTGAGAACGCAGGCTTAACCCATCCTCGTTCCAAAGCTCGCGACGACGCTGCGCGGCTACCGCCGCGACCAGTTCGTGGCCGATCTCGGCGCCGGCGTCATCGTCGGCATCGTGGCCCTGCCGCTCGCCATCGCGTTCGCGATCGCGAGCGGCCTCAGCCCGGAACGCGGGCTGTACACGGCGATCGCGGCCGGATTCCTGATCTCGCTGCTCGGCGGGTCCCGCGTGCAGATCGGCGGCCCGACGGGCGCCTTTGTCGTGATCGTGGCCGGCATCGTCCAGCAACATGGGCTGTCGGGCCTGCTCGTGGCGACGCTCATGGCCGGCGTTATGCTGGTGGGGTTCGGCCTGCTCCGCTTCGGCGCCGCGATCAAGTTCATCCCGTACCCGGTGACCATCGGGTTCACGAGCGGCATCGCCGTGATCATTTTCTCGAGCCAGATCCGGGATCTGCTCGGGATGAACCTGCCTGCGCCGCCGGCGGAGTTCCTCGCGAAGTGGGACGCGTACGTGCACGCGTTCCCCTCCGTGAACCCCTGGGCGCTGCTCGTCGGGACCCTGGCGCTGGCGATCATCCTCATCTGGCCGAAGGTCGAGCGGCGCATGCCTGGGCCGTTCGTGGCGTTGATCGTGACGACGGTGCTCGTGCAGGTGCTCGACCTCCCGGTCGAGACGATCGGCGCCCGCTTCGGGGTGATTCATGCGGGCGTGCCGGCGCCGGCGCTGCCGCCAGTGACGCTCTCCTCCCTCGCGGTGCTCGTCGGCCCCGCCTTCACGATCGCTCTGCTGGCCGCCATCGAATCACTGCTCTCCGCGGTGGTCGCCGATGGCATGATCGGCGGGCGGCACCGCTCCAACATGGAGCTCGTGGCCCAGGGCGTCGCGAACATCGTCTCGCCGATCCTCGGCGGCATGCCGGCGACGGGCGCGATCGCGCGCACGGCTACCAACGTGAAGAGCGGCGGCCGCACGCCCGTCGCCGGCATCGTGCACGCGCTCACGCTGCTCGTGATCACGCTGTTCTTCGGCCGCTGGGCGGGGCTGATTCCGCTGGCGACGCTCGCGGCGATTCTGATCGTGGTCGCGTTCCACATGAGCGAGTGGCGCACCTTCCTGTCCGAGTTCCGCGCCCCCAAGAGCGACGTCGCCGTCCTGCTGGCGACCTTCCTGCTCACGGTGCTGGTCGACCTCACCGTGGCGATCGAGGTGGGCATGGTGCTCGCGGCGTTCCTGTTCATGCGCCGCATGGCGGAAGTCACGAACATCAGCGTGCTGACGCACGAGTTCACCGACCCCAAGGAGGATTTCGAATCCGATCCCAACGCCGTGCGGCGTCGCCGGGTGCCGGCCGGCGTCGAGGTCTACGAGATCACCGGGCCGTTCTTCTTCGGCGCGGCGGAGATGTTCCGGGACCGGGTGGGGCGCATCGCGGGCAAGCCGGCCGTGCTGATCCTGCGCCTGCGCCACGTGCCGGCCATCGACTCGACCGGCCTGCACGCGCTGCGCGACCTGATCCGCCGCAGCCACCGGGAAGGGACGCGCGTGCTGCTCTCCGACGTGCATGCGCAGCCGGTCGTGGCGCTCGAGCGCTCGGGCCTGTACGAGGATCTGGGCGAGCAGAACATCCACGGCAACATCGACGACGCCCTGAACGAGGCGCGCGCGCACCTCGGCATGCCGCTCGAGCCGCGCCCGCCCTTCGCGACGCCCACGGTCGCGCGGGAGACCTGAAGGGCGGAGCGTGGCGTTCGTGGGCCTGCGCACCTGGGGTTGAGAAACCCCCTAGCGTTGGCGAAGTTACCTCGCTACCCGGCGCCGTAGCCAAGTGGTAAGGCAGAGGTCTGCAAAACCTCGATTCGTCGGTTCGATTCCGACCGGCGCCTCTTCAGCAGGATAAGCACTTACGTCCTCTCATCCGGTCAGCGCGGGGCACAGATCGGGGCACAAAACGCCGTGGCCGAAGAGACTCGCGTCAGCCGCGAAGAGCTGTACGAGAAAGTCTGGACCGAACCGGTCTGCACGGTGGCGAAGCGGCTCGGCATCTCGCTCGCGAAGGATTGTAGGCGACTGAAGATCCCGCTTCCCGGCCGCGGATTCCTGCTTTGACTGAACATTTCCCGCTCAGTCTGCCACC
>JBOHSP010000394.1:0-3718 GCA_050733275.1 Gemmatimonadales bacterium | reverse complement strand
ATCGAAGTCTCCCGTGCGGCCGAAGCCGAACGCCCGCCGCAGGCGCACGCCCGCGCCCTCGATGGTCGGCTGGGCCTGCGAGATGGATTTGATGGGTCTGATCGACATACCGCTGAAACCACGCCGCGCCGGTTCGGGTTCCCCCTGCCGGGCCGCGCCTCGGCAGTTTGCGCGGCGCTCAGAACCCCAGCCAGTAGTTCAGCTTCACCAGAAAGATGTTCTCCGAGGGCCCCTCGAACAGCGCCCGGGCGTCGGCGCCCATGGCGATCTGCCCGCGGGTCAGCTGCGACGCGCCCGTGCGCGTCCACACGACATACAGGGTCGAGCCCGGCCGGTACTCCCAGCGCAGCACGGCGTTGCCGCGCAGCGAGCGCAGCGTGAAGCTCGGGTCGGGGAAGGCGTGGGAGGGCGCCGGCCCGGCGCTGTCCGCGTCCACCGTGATCGTCGAGCGGCCGCCCGCCGGATCGGGCGTGACCGTGACGTGCCCCATGTCGCGCCCGTACACCAGGCGGCGCGACCCGCGCGGCGCCGCGTACGCGCTGTAGTCCGAGAACTCCCCGCTCGCGATCAGCGGCTGCGCGAACAGCTCCAGCGTGAGCGTCGGGGAGAAGGTCACGTTCAGGCGCGTATTGAGCGATACGGAGTTCTGCTCGAGGTGCGCGAAGACGTAGCGGCGGCCGTAGAAGGCCGCGGCAGTCGAGTCATCGTAGGCGTCCACGTATTGAAACCCCGTTTCCTCGCGGCTCACCGCGGGGCTCAGGGAGATGGAGACGTTGGGCCGCGGCCGCAGCTCCAGCCCGAGCTGCGCCGAGCGGTCGCAGGCGCCTTCGCGATCGCACGCCTGCTCGGCGGAGAAGCGCACGACGACGGGCTTGCGGGAGTCGGTGGACACGTTGGTGATCAAGAAGTCGATGCCCGGCGTCCGGACCACCGGCCCGCCGCGCGTGAGGCGGTCGTCGAACACCGCCGGCCGGTGGATCCAGAACGCGTTGACCCACCAGTAGCCCAGGGTCTGGATCTCCGCATAGGTGTGCACCTGCCGATTGGTGAGGTCGCCGTCGAAGTTGTACTGCTGCTGCGCGCCGGCGATCAGGAACAACTGCCGGTACCACGACGACGGCTTGGTCCACAGCGGGAGGACGTTCGCCGACATCCACCAGTAGTCGGCGCGCGAGAAGAAGGTGATGTCGTTGTTGTTGAAGGCGGGTGTGCGGAAATTGGTGGACACCTCGAACATCACGGGTCCCGATTCGCGCGAAAAGCGCGCGTAGCCGCCGAGGCCGCGCATCGTGGTGACCGGCCGGCGCGCGTCCGCCGTGTCGGACCGGTCCGGCCGCTGGAAGTAGTGTGCCGATGCCGTACGGATCCGGCCGATGGCGGCGGTATCACCCACGACCTGCGTGGCGGCGAGCTGCGCCATGAGGCGGTACTCGCGCTTCCGCCACCACATGTCCGTGGACACGCCCAGCGCTTCGGCGTGGCGCGACAGGCGCTCCGCCAGGTACGGCTCGTCGAGGCGTCGCACCACGGACGTGCCCATTACCTTGAGGACCGTGGCGCCACCGCGCAGATCCTTGGCGACCCGCGCGGCGAAGTAGTTGGTGAGCGGCTCGACGGTGAAGCTGCCGCGCGTGCTGTCGGCGAACTGCACGGGCGCGCGTTCTCGCCGCGTCACCGCGTCGAGGGCGCCGATAGACCAGCCGCCGCGCGTGCGCCCGGTGAGCTTCACCGCGCCGAGAATCGTCGAGTTCTCCGGCATGTCGGCGTATTCCACGAGATCGGAGCGGCGGGGCGAGATCTGCGGCGGCCGGCCGATGCGCCGCGTGCTCAGCATCCCCAGGCTCGAGACGTTCGAACAGAAGAAGCAGTTGAAGCCGCCCAGCCCGAAATAGCCCGCGCCTTCGACGAAGAACGGACGCCGCTCCTCGAAGAACGTCTCAAACGCCGAGAGATTCACGACCGCGGGATCGACCTCCACCTGACCGAAATCGGGGTTCACCGTGGCGTTGAGCGTGAGATTCGACGTCACCCGCAACGTGGCGTCCGCGCCCACCCGCCCGTCGAGGGCGTGCGGGTCGAAGAACGGATCGCCGGCATTCCCGGGCGCGTTGGCCGAACGGCCGACGACGTACGGCAGAATCTCCGCGCGGCCCGGTGCCCGGGTGATCACCAGGCCGTGCAGATGCCCGAACCGGGACGGCCCGCCGGCTTCCTGCCGCCCCCAGAACGCCCACTGCGAGAGCTCATTGAGCCGCTGGACCTGGCGCCAGATCTGCACGCCCCACGTCTGCTCCTCGCTCGTGGAGCGATAGCGGAGCTGGGAAAGCGGGATCCGCAGCTCGGCGGTCCAGCCGAGGGAGTCGATGGCGGCGCGGGCCTCCCAGACGGGGTCCCAGGATGCATCTTCCCCCCCACCCAGGCCGTTCGCATCGTAGCGGGCGCCGGACGGATTGACCGCGAAGAACAGACGTCCGATGTGGTCGTGATAGGTGTCGATGATGATCTGGATGTAGTCCGAGCTGGGGTCGGAGTCGCGGCGCACGAGCCGCGTCCGGACGCCGCGGCTGCCGGAGTCGTCGTACATGCGGGCGCCTACGTACAAGGCCGCGTCATCGAAGGCAAACCGCACTTCGGTGCGCTGCGTCGCCGGCTCGCCTTCCCGCGGCTCACTCTGCCGGAAGTCCGTCGCGGGGGGCGCGGCGCGCCACACCGCCTCGTCCAGCCGGCCATCGACCTGTATCGCGGCCGTCACCCGGACGGCACGGACTTCAGGAGCCGGAGTGGGATGGACGTTTTGGGCAGGCAGAGCGGCGGCGGCCCCGACCATGCAGGCAGCGCAAAGCGCGGGCGTCGGTTTCAGCATGAGACGGCGCACCAGGTTGAGTTATCCATCTGACGCGTCCCCCGGGCAAAAGGTTGCTGCGTCCCGCGCGCGCGGGTGAGCAACGTGTCAACCCCTGGACGCGAGGCGCCCGGATGCGAGGTCGGGCCGGCCGGTCTATCATTATCGGCATGAGACCGCTGCTCGCCGTGGCGGTGGTGCTCGCCGCCTGCAGTGGCGCGGCTCCCGCACCCCCCGACGCGACACCGATTCCCGTTCCGGCCGCGGGCCCGGCGCCGGCACCGCCGCCTGCGACGCGGGCCCACACGGCCGCCGACGTGCATTTCATGGCGGGGATGATCGTACACCACCAGCAAGCCGTGGTGATGGCGCGGTGGGCGCTGGACTCGGTGCACGGGACGGGCCGCGCGGTGCGGGTGCTGAGCGAGCGGATCCTCGTGGGGCAGACGGACGAGATCGCCACGATGGAACACTGGCTGGCCGAGCGCAACGAACCACGGATCGAACACGGCGCGCTCATGCCGGGAATGCTGACCGCCGAGCAGTTGGCCGAGCTCGACGGCGCGCGCGGACCCGCATTCGACCGCCTGTTTCTGACCTCCATGATCCATCACCACCAGGGCGCGCTGACCATGGTGGACGAGCTGCTCCGCGCGCCCGGGGCGGCCCAGGACGGCCTGGTGTTCCGCTTCGCCGCCGACGTGCACGCGGATCAAACGGCCGAAATCGAACGCATGCAGCGCCTGCTGGTGGCGCTGCCTTCCGGAGGATGAATCCGATGAAGCGACTGCTGTATTCCGCGATTGGTACTCTCGCGCTGGCGGCGTGCGCCGGCCGCTCGGGGGTAGAGACGGCGGCCCCCGCGGCCGCCGCGAC
>JBOHSP010000393.1:0-19646 GCA_050733275.1 Gemmatimonadales bacterium | reverse complement strand
CTCGACGGGCTCGAGCGCGCCGCCGCCGAATACATCCTGGCGGCGCTGCGCGCTCCCGAGACGCGCGCCTGGGCCGTGGCACGCGCCCGTGACGCCATGGCGCTGGGCCGCGACATGCTGTCAGGGGAAACGGGCCGCGAGCGCATCGCGACCGCGGCGCACCGCGCGGTCCGTGCCCTGCTCGAACGCCCCATCGGCCGGCCGGCCGACCTGCTTCCCGCCGATGGCGAAGCGCGGCTGCGCCGCGCCCTCACCGAGCCGCTGTGGAGCTGGATGCAGCGCCAGGTGCCCGTCATCGTCTCCCAGCTCTCCATCCAGGACATCGTGGAGCAGAAGGTGCTCGGCTTCTCCGTCCAGCGCATGGAGGAGATCATCCGTGGCGTGACGCAGCGCGAGCTGCGGCTCATCGTGCAGCTCGGCTACGTGCTGGGCGCGCTGGTCGGGCTCGCGGCGTGGGGGATCAATCAACTGCTCTGACGGACGGCCGGACGCCCAGACGCCCGGTTACGGCTGGATCCGAACGGTCGGTAGCTGGCGCCAGCCGGACCAATCGCTCAGGGCATCGACCAAACGGACGAACGGCCGTCCGTCGATCTCCAGCCGCGAGATCTCCGAGCTTCTGGGCGTCCGGGCGTCCGGGCGTCCGGCCGTCCGTCTCGCCCACGCCCCTTTCAATCCGCGCGCGAAGCGGTCCGCGGCGACGGCATCGTCCCACACGCTGTACCACACCAGCGCGCCCGCCTCCCGTCCGAGGACCTGGTAGCGGTCGCCGTCCCATCCCGTGGCGAGTCGTGCGGCCTCCCCTTCGTCGCCCAGATGCTGCTGCAACAACAGCCGCGTCTCGAACTCGCCGAGCCCGTCTTCCCAGAGCACGGTGTCGGGCGGGGGGGTGGCGAAGGCGAGCTGGGTGGGCGCGTCGCCCGCGGCGAAGCGGTCGGGGTGGAGGATCTGCTCGGTCGAGGCGGGCATCGACTCGAGCAGCGGCCGGTCCGGCTCGTGGCGGTACATCCACACCACGAAATCGGCGCCGGCGAGATACGGAAAGATCAGGGTCTCGCGCAGCCACAGCGGGGCGCGCGCAAACTCCTCCATCTGCGCCTGCTGTTGCGCCATCGCACTGCGCGTACTCCAGAAAAAACCGGGCGGCAGCGTTTCGGGCTTCTGCTCGGGCATCATCGCCGGGATCTGCACCAGCGTCGCCTGCCCTTCGAGCACCGCGTGGGCGGCCGAGCGACGATCGTTGCGCTGCTTCTGCAGCAGGATCGAGTCCAGCGCGATGTACTGATCCTGGAGCGCGTGCACCAACTCGTGCGAGATGACGATCCGCGCCCGGAACCCCTCGACGTCCCCCGCGACGTACAGCGCGCCCGAGTCCGGCTCGTAGAACCCCGCGATCTGCTCCGTGAGCAGGTCGATCAGCGTGGGGCGGAGCTCCAACGTGTCGGGGACCAGGCCGAACAGTCGCAGCGCGGCCTGCACGCCCTCGAGTTCGGCCGCCGGCAATTCCTGGTCGAACTTGTGCGTGACGTAGTCCCGCACCTGGTCGCGCGAGCGCCGCAGCACCACCGGCTCCCGCCGGAAGGAGAGCCGCGAGGCTTCCGCGACGATGGGCATCATGCCCCGCACCATCTCCCGCAGCGCCGCCTCGCTCTGCACCGCCTGCGCGCGCTCCCGGCAGGCGAGGAGGCTGCACACCATGGCGGCCGCGAGCGCCCACCGCACCCGCGTCAGCCCGCCCACTCGATGCCCTTCCCCACGGCCACACCGACGACGCGGGCGACGTCCTTCCCCGTCACCACGATGCCCTGCCGCTCGAGCTCGGCGCGCAGGAGTCGATCGAGCTCGGCGCGGCGCTCTTCGAGCGGCGGAGGGCGGCGGACGTCCGCGGAGGACGGCGCTTCCTCTTCCCGCTCCGCTGCCTCCGCCGCCTTTCGCCGCCCTTCGCCGCCCAGGAGTTCCTGCAGCTCGTCCCCGAGCTGCTGGAGCACCGCCGCGAGGTCGGGCATCGGCTCGGCGGCAGGGCGCTGCTCGCTGAGCCCGCGGCGAATCTGCGCCTCGACCTTCTTGCGGTCCCGGATCAGCCGGTCCAGCTCGGGGGAGACGTGGGCCGTGGCCTGGGCGTGCGCGCACGCCTCATCGAGGACGTCGATGGCCTTGTCCGGGCGCGCCCGTTCGGGCACGAACCGGTCGGTGAGCACGATCGCCGCCTTGAGGGCGTCGTCGGCGATGGCGACGGCGTGGTGGCGCTCGAGCCGGGGGCGGCGCGCCACCAGCACCTCCCACGTCTGAATCGCGTCCAGCTCCTCGATCGTCGCCGGCTGAAAGCGGCGCTCCAGCGCGGGGTCGGAGCGGATCCACTTGTCGTACTCTTCCCCGGTGGTGGCGCCGATCACGCGGACGTCGCCGCGCACCAGCGCCGGCTTCAGCATATTGGCCGCATCCATCGCGGCGCCCATCGCGGTGCCCTGCCCGATGAGGTTGTGCAGCTCATCCACGAACAGCACGAGGTTGGGGTCGTCTTTGAGTGCGCGAATCAGGCGGCGCATGCGGTCTTCGTACTGGCCGCGGAACGACGTGCCGGCGAGCAGCGCCACGTGATCGAGCTGGAGCACGCGCGCATCCTTGAGGGCGGGCGGCACGGTGCCGGCGGCGATGCGCTGCGCCAGCCCCTCGACGACCGCCGTCTTGCCGACGCCGGCCCGGCCCACGAGCGCGGCGTTGTTCTTCCCCTGGCGCAGCAGGATGTCGATGACGCGCGCGACCTCGTCGTCGCGGCAGCGCACCGGCTCGAGGTCGCCGCGCCGGGCGAGGGCGGTGAGGTCGATACCGACGCGCTCCAGCACGTCGCCGGAATCGAACAGGCCTTCGAAGGGATCGCCCATCAGCCGCCGTCGCCTTGCAGGAAGTGACCGTACCAGGTGATGATCGCGTCGCCGAACACGAACGCCACGGCGGCGCCCACCGCCAGGAATACCCCGAACGGCACCAGTCGCTTCTTTTTGAGCGACAGCGGGATGAAGATCAGCGAGCCGAGCGCCGCGCCGGCGAAGACGGTGAGAAGCACGCCGCGCCAGCCCACGAAGCTCCCCACCATCGCCATCATCTTGATGTCGCCGCCGCCCATCGCTTCTTCCTTGAAGACCCAGGCGCCCGCGAACCCGACGAGCCAGAGCAGCGCAAAGCCCACTGCGGCGCCGAGCAGCGCCTCCAGGAACCCGCTGACGCCGCCGCCCAGCGCCAGCAACATCCCGATCACCAGCCCGCCGAGCGTGAACTCGTCGGGGATGAGATAGTGCCGGGCGTCGGTGACGGCGATGCCGAGCAGGACGGTCCCGAACAGCGCCGCGCTGACCGCCTGGAGCGTAAGCCCGTACGCGAGCACGGCGGCGCCGAACAGCACGCCCACGAGGGCCTCGATCAGCGGGTATTGCAGGGCGATCGGGGCATGGCACCAGCGGCAGCGGCCTCGGAGCCACAGCCAGGAGAAGACGGGGATGTTGTCGCGCCAGGCGATGGGCTGCTTGCAGTGGGGGCAGGTGGAGCGCGGCCGCATCAGCGATTGATCATGCGGCAGCCGCAGGATACAGACGTTGAGGAAGCTGCCGATGCAGAGGCCCAGGACCACCGCCGTGGCGACGAGCAGCGCGTCAACCGCCACGCAGCACCTCGTAGAGGAGGATACCGGCGGCCACGGCGACGTTGAGGGACTCGGCGCCCTGCGCGAGCGGGATGGCCACGCGCTGCGCCGCCACGGCGTTGAGCTGTGGGCGGATGCCCGCGCCTTCGTTTCCCACGATCACGGCAAACAGCTCCTTGCGATCAGTGCGTGGCCGCGCGCCGAGCGCGCGCGCCAGCGGCACGCCGTCGGAGGCGGCCGCCCACAGCGTGACGCCGCGCTCGCGCGCCCAGGTGATGAACGGGGCGTCATCGAGCTGCAGCACCGGGTGCCGGAATGTCGCGCCCATCGCGCCGCGCAGCGCCTTGGGATTCATCGGATCGGCGCTGCCGCGCAGCAGGATCGTCGCGGCCGCGCCCAGCGCGTGCGCCGTGCGGATCAACGTGCCGACATTGCCCGGGTCCTGCACGCCGTCCACCACGAGCACCGCGGCGCCCGCCGCCGGGACGTCGGCCGGCGTCCACACGCGCGGCGCCACGACCGCGAGCACGCCCTGCGGCGTGTCCGTGCCCGCGAGCTGCTCGAACGCGCGCGTGCCGATTTCCTCGACCGGGACGGCGTGACTGGCCAGATCGGCGGCGAGCGCCTGGCCCCGCGCCGTGCGCCCGAGCTCCGGCGAGACGAGCGCGCCCTTGAACGCCAGCCCGGCGGCGAGGGCTTCCTCGACCAGCCGGATGCCTTCCACCACCGCGAGCCCGCGGCGACCGCGCGCCTTGCGACGTTGAAGATCGCGAACCGTCGACTGCAGATTACTGGCGATGCGCGTCCCCCCCCGCTCCCCGCGCCGTCGTGTGTCCGGACGTCGTCCTAACATTGCGCGTGGCGGTGGTTTCGCCAAGCGGTCATGAAGATCGCGCTGACCATCGCGGGCTCGGACTCGGGGGGCGGCGCCGGCATCCAGGCCGATCTCAAGACGTTCCACCAATTCGGCGTGTTCGGCACCACCGCGATCACCGCGGTCACGGCGCAGAACACGCTCGGTGTCCTCGCGTGGGAGGCACTCGCCCCGGCCCTCGTCGCGCGCCAGATCGACGCCCTCGCCGCGGACCTGCCGCCCGCGGCGCTGAAGACCGGCATGCTCGGCACGACGGATGTCGTGGACGCCGTCGCCGCCGCGATCGCCCGCCACCGCTTTCCCAATTACGTCCTGGACCCCGTGATGGTGGCCACGTCGGGGGACCGGCTGCTCGCGCGCGACGCCGAATCGGCGATCGCGCGGCGGCTCGTCCCGCTCGCGACCGTGGTGACGCCCAATCTCGACGAGGCCGGGATCCTGGTGGGCGCCGCGGTCCGCACCCCGTCCGAGATGGAGCACGCGGGGCGCGCGCTCGTCGCGATGGGCGCGCGGGCAGCGCTGGTAAAGGGCGGTCACCTGCAGGATGACGGCGGCGGCGCAGCCGGCACCATCGTGGACGTGCTCGTAGAGGGCAAGGGCGCCCGGCGCTTCACGCATCCGCGCATCGAGACGACGTCCACGCACGGCACGGGCTGCACGCTATCGGCCGCGATCGCGGCCGGCCTGGCGCTGGGACGACCGCTCGAGCAAGCCGTCGCCGACGCCCTCGACTTCGTGCATCGCGCCATCGCCGCGGCGCCGGGACTCGGCCGCGAGGGCGGGCACGGTCCGCTCAATCACTTCGTGCCCGCGCCCCCGCGGCCGCCGACCGACGGGATGTGACGCCTACGGATTCCACCAATACGTCGCCTTGACCATGAAGATATTTTCCACGGCCAACCTACAGCCGCCGCAGCACCCCCCGGAGCACCGCTTCGAGACCGCGAGCGACGCGCGCGCCCACCGCCAGCACCTCGTCATGGGACAGCGCTTCGGCGACAAGGCCGGCGGCCGGATTGGTGATCGACGAGAAGCCGAGACACGTCATTCCCCGGGCGCGGGCGATGAGGACTTCCGGCACCGTCGACATCCCCACGGCGTCGGCCCCGAGCCGCTCGAGCATCCGCACCTCCGCGGGAGTCTCGTAGGACGGGCCCAGCAGCGCCGCGTACACCCCCTCCTCGAGCGGCACGCCGGCCTCCTGCCCCGCGGCCCGGGCCAGCGCCCGCAGGCCGGCGTCGTAGGGCTCGTGTAGCAGCGGGAACCGCTGCTCGCCCGGCTGCACCGGACCGGTCAGCGGGTTGCGCCACATCAGGTTGATGTGGTCGGCGATCAGCATCAGGGTTCCGGCGCGAAACGTCCGGCGGATGCCGCCGGCGGCGTTCGTGACGATCAGGGTTTCGACGCCCAGCTCCCCGAACACGCGCGCCGGCAGGGCGACCACGTCTGCCGGGTGGCCCTCGTAGAGATGAAAGCGGCCGGCCTGCACGATGACGGGCACGCCCTCGAGCGTGCCGGCGACGAGCTCGCCCTTGTGGCCGGCGACGGCGGCCGAGGGGAAGCCGGGGATTGCGGAGTGCGGAATGCGGATGGCGGATTGTATCGCGTCGGCTAGTGCGCCGAGCCCGGAGCCGAGCACGATGGCCACGCGTGGACGCAGGCCGCCGAGGCGGGTCCGGATGACGTCCGCAGCCTGCCGAGCGCTCATTTCGTCATTCTACATTCGACATTCTGCGGTTTGAAATTTGTTTTCATCTCAGACGAGCATTCCCGCGATCGACGCGCTCATGAACGCGGCCAGATTGCCGGCGATCATGGCGCGCAGCCCGAGCCGCGAGACGTCGGAGCGCCGCTCGGGCGCGAGACCGCCGATGCCGCCGATCTGGATCGCGATCGAAGAGAAGTTCGCGAACCCCAGCAGGCAGTAGCTGGTCATGATCGCGGCTTTGGGGCTGATCTGGAGACCGTGGCCCATCTGGTTGGCGAAGTCGGCGTAGGCGACGAACTCGTTCAGCACCGTCTTCACGCCGATGAACGAGCCGACAGTATCGGCATCGGCCGGCGGCACGCCCATGAGCACCGTGATCGGCCAGAGCAGTTTGCCCAGGATCCACTGCAGGGTGATTTCGGGATGGCCGAACAGCCCGGCCACCCAGCTCACGCCGAAGTTGAGGAGCGCGACGAGGGCGACGAACGCCATCAGCATCGCGGCGACGTTGATCGCGAGCTGCACGCCGGTCGCCGCGCCCGATGCGGCGGCGTCGATCACGTTCGCCTCGCGCTTCTCGACGACGACGTGCAGCGTGTCGCGCGTCTCGGGGACGCCGGTTTCCGGCAGGAGCATCTTGGAGAGGATCAGGCCGGCGGGGGCGTTCATCACGCTGGCGGTGAGCAGGTGACCGGCGATGTCGGGAAAGTAGCCCTGGAGCATCCCGACGTACGCGGCCATGACGCCGCCCGCGACGGTGGCGAAGCCGCCCACCATGACGGTGTTGAGCTCGGAATGCGTCATCCGGCCGACGAACGGCTTGATGAGCAGCGGGGCTTCGGTCTGGCCCAGAAAAATGTTGCCCGCGGCAGAGAGCGTCTCCGCGCCGGAGGTGCGCAGCGTCTTCTGCATGACCCACGCGATGGCTTTCACGATCCCCTGCATGACGTTGAGGTAGTACAGCACCGTCATGAGCGAGGAGAAAAAGATGATCGTGGGGAGTACGTTGAACGCGAAGTAGGCACCGGTGAGCGCGACGCCCTCGGCCCCGCCGCCCAGCGGCACCGCGTTCTGCACGAGGTTGCCGAAGACGAAGCGCGCGCCGCGCTCCTGGAACGAGAGCAGGCCCGTCACGACGCTGGTGGCGAAGCTGAACAGGCCCCGCCCCACCGGCGTCTTCAGCACGAGCACGCCGAGGGCGATCTGCAGCAGCACGCCCGCCCCCACCATCCGCCAGTTGATGCGCTTGCGGTCGTACGACATGGCGTAGGCGAGGGCGAGCATCGTGGCGATCCCCACGAGGCCCATCAGGCGCTCGAGCAACGGGGTGTCGAGCCCGGTGCGCGCTGCTGCGAGCCGTTCCGCCGCCGTCTGCACCAGCCACAGGCCTGCGGTCATCGCAACGCCTCCAGTTCACTCTGCACTCGGGACACCAGCGCCACTTTCTCGAACTCGGGCAAGAACGCGCTCTCGCAGGTGTTGAGCACCACCCGGGCGAGCTCGTCGCGCGAGAGCCCGAGCGCGGTGTGCGCGAGGAAGTACTCGTCACTGAGGCTGACGCCGTCGGTGAGCCGCCCGTCGGTATTCAGGGTGACGACGACGCCCTGCTGGAGATACCGCCGGAAGGGGTGCTCCGCCACCGTGGCGACGGCGTGCGTGTGCACGTTGCTGGAGAGGCACATCTCGAGCGGCACGCGGCGCTCCACCACCTCGGCAAGCAGCTGCGGATCTTCGCCGAGCCGGGTGCCGTGGCCGATGCGCTGCACCCCGAGCTCGTGCAGCGCCTGATGGATCGAGTGCGGGCCGTCGCCTTCGCCGGCGTGACAGGTGCAGGCCATGCCGTGCGCGGCCGCGTATTCGAACGCCGCGCGGTGCTCCCGGGCCGGATATCCCCGCTCGGCCCCGGCGAGGTCGAAGGCGATGACGCCCGCCTGGCGGTAGTCCGTGGCCGCGCGCGCCAGCTCCAGCGACTGCTCGGCGGGCAGCGTGCGGATCGCGCAGACGATCAGCCCGACCTTCGTCCCCGTCTCGGCGGACGCGCGGCGAATCCCGGCGAGCGGCGCCTCGATCGCCTGCGCCAGCGTCAGCGCCGGCCGGTGCAGCAGCGGCGAGTAGCGCACCTCGACGTAGCGCACGTGCTCGGCCGCGACGTCGAGCACGAATTCGTACGCGACGCGCTCCAGCGCCGCCGCCGATTGCAGCACCGAGAGCGTGACCTCGTATTTCCGGAGGTACTCCTCGAGACTCTTCGCGTCGCGCACCAGCATCGCCTGGGCGAGCGCCTCGGGCGTGTCCGCCGGGAGCCGGATGCCCGCGGCCCGCGCGAGGTCCAGCATCGTCGTCGGGCGCAGCGCGCCGTCGAGGTGGACGTGCAGCTCCGCTTTGGGCCAGCGCCGGAGCTGCTCGCGCGTGAGCCGCGGGCCGGCGTCGCGCCGCGCCGAGACGATGACGCGGAGCACCGCGCCCGCCTCCCCCACCGGGTCCGCCGCATCCACGGTGCGGCCGGTCGCGTCGGTGACGTAGGCGCCCCCGGCGGCATCCTCCAGCAGCCGTGCCAGGCCCGCGTCCGCCAGCGCCACCGCGTCGCGCACCAGCGCCCCGCGGGTGACGTCCACCGCCTTCTCGTTGACGAAGACGCGCATCAGCGGCCGGCGGCGTGAAAGCGCGCGTCGCCCGGCGCTGCGACGGGCGCGCGCAACACGGCCAGGTAGCGGATCAGCGCATCGAGATCCACGAGATCCAGATCCTCGGCCGGTGCGCCGCGCAGCATGCCGAACCCCGAGCCGCCCGTCGCCATGAAGTCGCTCACGACCAGGGCATAGTCGCGGCCCTGATCCAGGCCCGTGCCGTCGTCGCAGCGCACGCGCGTCACGCGCCGTCCGGCGGGCCGCCGCGGATCGTACCACACCTCGACACCGGACACGTGACAATCGACGCGGGCGCCCGCCCCGGCTACGCAATGCTCGAGCGCCGCGAGCAGCACCGCGCCCGTGACGGTGAGGCGCAGCAGCCGGTTGTTGAACGGCTGCACCTGATAGACCTGGCCCCACGTGACCGGGCCGGCCGGGAGATCGGCGCGAATCCCGCCGTTGTTCATGATGGCGACGTCGCCCTTCCCCACGGTGCGCTGCGCGTCGGCGATCAGCCGGCCCAGCGGGTACTCGTTCCCGTCCCGCGCGAGCGGAAACTTGAGGCGCGCCACGACCCGCTCGGTGAGCGACCGGATCGCCGCCTGGCGGCGGCTCAGCGCCTCGACGAGGTCCGGGTCGCGCCGCACCTGGTCGGTGAAGGGCGTCACCAGCCGGGCGCGCACGTCGGTGCGCGCGTCCGCGGCGCCGCGCGACCGGACGAAGTCGACCACCGCGATGGCGCCGCCGCTCGAGCCGGCCTCGACGACCGGGATGCCGTTGACGGTCGTGTTGACGAGCCGGTGCGTGTGCCCGGCGACGATGAGATCGACGGCCCCCGAGTCCAGGCCCCGGGCGACGTCGAGGATCTCGCCGCGGCAGGTCGCCGCGTCGCAGACGGCCCCCTCGTGCGCGACCACGATGACGAAATCGGCCCGCGCCCGCGCGGCGGGCAGGTAGCGGCGGATGGCCTGCGCGCCGTCGCCGAACAGGAGGCCGCGCACGTGGCGCGGCGCCGTGCTGGTCGGCGTGCTGCGGGTGGTCAGGCCGATGACGGCGACGCGCAGCCCGTTCCGGGTCACGAGCGCCCACGGCTGCACCCACGCGGGCCGCGCGCCGCTCGAGTCGGTGATGTTCGCGGAGAGCAACGGATACGTCGCGTCGCGCATCCGGCTGCGCAGCGTATCGATCGACCAGTCGAACTCGTGGTTGCCGATCGCCGCCGCGTCGAGCCCGAACGCATTGAACGCTTCGACCGTGGCGCGGCCGTAGCTCACGTTGGAGAGCGGCGTGCCCTGCATTTGGTCGCCCGCGTCGAGACGGACGGTCGTGCACCCGCAGGCGCGCGCCAGGCTGTCGAGCCACGGCTTCAGGGCGGCCGCGCCGCCCACCGCGCGTCCCTCCGACCAATCCCACACGCGCGGCTCCAGCTGGCCGTGAAAATCGGCGAGGGCGAGGACGCGCAGCACCGTCGAATCGGCCGTCCGGGCAGGGACGCGGGCGGCCGGCGGCGCAAACGCGGCGCGCGCGGCGGCGCGGGCCGCCTCCGGCACGATGCCCCAGCTCGGACGGAAATAGGCGCGGGCGTCGAGGGCGCGGACGCGGCGGATCTCCGCGGCGAGCAGCTCACGGATGTCCTCGCCCCGGTCATAGACCAGCGGCGCGCCGGCGAGCATCGTGTACCCACCGCCGCCCACCTGGCGATAGCTGTTGAGCGCGAGGGTGAAGCTGTCGCCCGGCTGCACCAGGCGGCCCTGGTACGCGAGGCCGCGAATCCGCTGCCCGACCGGGCGCGACAGGTCGATGGTGTAGACCACGCCGCTGATGACGTCGAAGTTGTAGCCGGGCACGCTGTCGTTGATGATCGGGCGGCCAGCCGCGTAGCGGTGGAAGTAGCGGGCGGACTGCTCCAGGTACTCCCTGAGCTGCCGGCCGGAGATGCGGACGGCGCGCAGCGTGTTTTCGTACGGATACACGCCCGCGACCTGGCGCAGGGACACCCCACCGGGCGGGAACCCGGCGGTCACGTCGAACGCCGCCGTGGCGGACAGCTGCGTCCCGGCCGTGCGGCGCTGCACGTCGTTGATGAAGTCGAGGAGCGGCGTGTCCTGGACGCGCGCGTAGCGACCCGCAAACCCGGCGCCGGCGGTACCCAGCGGTGCCGCCGCCCACAGCCGCACGGCCTCGTGCGCCGCCTCGAGCCGCCGCACGAACCGCGGTTGCTCGGGGACGGACGCGAGCGGGACCAAGTCGGCACGAATCTCGGTCACTGCCCACCGGCTCCCCGCTCCCTGCTCCCTGCTCAGTCTCACGTGCACGACCGACAGACTCTGCGCCCAGTTCTTCGGCTGCACGAAGTGCACGCCGTTGATCACCGTGTCGCGCCGCTCGCGGTGACTGTGGCCGACGATGACGACGTCCGGCTTGGGCGTCACCGTGGCGAGCGCGAGGGCGTCGTTCTCGGGACCGATCCCGGTGGTGTCGTAGCTGGAGCCGCCGCGCAGCCCGCTGTGCACCAGCACGACCGTGAGGTCGGCGCCGCCCTGCTCGAGGCGGGCGAGCGCCGCCGGGGCGGCGTCGGCAATGCGCCGCACCCGCGCCCTGCCGGCGAGATGGGCACGGTTCCACAGCATCACGCCCGGGGTCGTGAACCCCGTCACGCCCACCCGGACCGGCCCGCGGGGCAGCACGACGGCCGGGGCGAGCAGCGGGGCGCCGCCCGCGTCTGCGACGTTGGCGGACACGTAGCGATAGGCCGCGCCCGTGCCGGCGCGCCGCAGCAGCTCGAGGCCGAAGTCGAAGTCGTGATTGCCCGGCGTCGCGACGTCGTACTGCAGCGCGTTGAGCGCGTCCACAATGGGATGCGGCTGGCGGTCGTCGTGCCGGGCGAAGAACGCCGCGAACGGGTTGCCCTGCAGCAGGTCGCCCGCGTCGAGCAGCACGACGGCGCCCGGATGACCGGCGCGCAGGGAATCGAGGATGGTGGCGGCGCGCGACAGACCCCCGGGGGCGGCGCTGTCGCGCACGTAGTCCCAGCCGAGCACTCGGCCGTGGACGTCCGTCGTGGCGACGAGGACGATGTGTGCGGTATCGGCAGCGGGAGCTTGAAACGCGATGAGCAGCGCGCAGAGCAGGTGCATGGTGCGCTGAAAATTGCGGAAGGCGCGCCCCCTCCGCTACCTTCCCGCTGGCCAATGTCTTCCGCGTCCCAGGGCGGCGGCGCCGCACATCGCGTCCTCGTCGTCGATGACGAGCCCGACATCACCGCGCTCGTCGCCTACCATCTCGCCAAAGAAGGGTTTCGCGTCTCCACGGCCGCGAACGGCACGGACGCGTTGCGTGCCGCGCGCGAAGAACGGCCGGATCTGGTCGTCCTCGACCTGATGCTCCCCGGCGTCTCCGGATTCGATGTGCTCACCGAGCTGCGGCAGCGCGATGAGACGCGCGATGTCGGCGTGCTGCTGCTGACGGCGCGCAAGGACGAGCCGGACCGCATCAAGGGGCTGTCGCTGGGCGCGGACGACTACATCGCGAAGCCGTTCTCGCCGCGCGAGCTGGTGTTGCGGGTGCGGGCGGTGCTGCGCCGCCTCGCCGCGCCGGCCGTCGCCGCGGGCGACCGCCTCACGGCGGGCCCGCTCACCGTGGACCGCGCCGCGCACCGCGTGTCGGTCGCCGGTGAGCCGGTGGAGCTGACGGCCACGGAGTTCAAGTTGCTCGAGCGCCTCGTCGAGCGCCGCGGCCGCGTGCAGACGCGCACGCAGCTGCTCGAGAGCGTGTGGAAGAAGCAGCCCGACATCCAGACCCGCACGGTGGACATGCACGTCCAGCGGCTGCGGGCAAAGCTCGGCGCCGCGGGTGATTGGATCGAGACGGTGCGAGCCGTGGGCTACCGGTTCCGCGACCCAGCCGGCGGCTTGCCCCGCACCACGCCCGTCTCTCCGGTCTCCCGGACCCGCCGGCGCGGCGCATGAAGCTCGCCACGCGGCTGTTCGCGAGCATCAGTTTGCTCGTGGCGGCCGCCGTCGTGGGCTCGATTCTCGCCGCGGATCTCGTGTTGCGTCGCGACCTCGAAGACGCCGTCGTCGCCGAGCTCGAGCGCGAGGCGCGCCTCCTGGCCGTGCTCGTTCCCCCCGCGAGCGACTCGGTAGAATGGCCGGAGTTCGCGCGGCTCGCGGGCGCGCGCCTCGACCGCCGCGTCACGCTGATCGACGCCCGCGGCCGGGTACGCGGCGATACGGAGTTCGATCGGCCGGCGCTGGCCCGACTCGAAAATCACGGTGACCGGCCCGAAGTGCTCGGCGCACTGGCAGGGCGCGTGGGCCGCGATACCCGCCGCAGTGTCTCCACGAATGAGCGAACCGTGTACGTGGCCGTCCGCGGTGGCCCTTCCGTTGTCCGGGTGGCGGCGCCGCTGAGCGACGTCGCGGCGGCTGTTGCCGCTGTGCAGCGAACGGTCGCCGGCGCGGGGCTGGTCCTGCTGGTCGCCGGCGCGCTGGTGGCATGGCTGCTGGCGCGGGGGCTCGCCGGCCAGCTGGTCGCAATCGCCAGCGCCGCGCGCGAGATCGCGGCGGGCCGCCCCGCCATCTTCCCCGACGTCCGCAGCCCGGAGCTGGCGCAGCACGTCGACACGCTGCGGGCAATGAAGGAAGAGCTCGATGAGCGCTTCGCCACGCTCGAGCGCGAGCGCGAGGAATCGCGCATCCTGCTCGAGGCCCTGTCCGATGGGGTTATCGCAGCCGACCCCCGCGGGGCCGTCCTGTCCAGCAACGCGGCGGGCCGGCGGCTGCTCGGCTACGGCCCGGGGGAGCCGCTCCCGGCCCTGGGGGAGCTGTTCCACGACCAGGCGCATCGCGCGTTGATCGCCGAGGTGCTGGCGGGACGCGTCGTCGAACGTCACGCACTCGAGCTCAATGGGCGCAGCCTGCTGGTCTCGGGGCGTCCCTTGGAAGGCCGCGGCAGGCTGCTGATCCTCAGCGACGTGACCGACCTGCGCCGGCTCGAGGCAGTACGCCGCGACTTCGTCGCCAACGTGTCGCACGAGCTCAAGACGCCGCTCACCGCGATCGCGGGGTATGCCGAGACGCTCGCGGCCGAGTCGCCCGAAGGCAGCCAGACGGCCGGCTTCGCCGGGACGATCGTGTCCCACGCGCGCCGCATGCAGCACCTGGTGGACGACCTGCTGGATCTGTCGCGCATCGAGTCGGGAGGCTGGCATCCGGCGCGCGAGGACGTCGATCTGGACGCGGCCGCGCGCGACGCCTGGAGCCCATTCGCCGCGCGCGCGGCGGAAGCGGAGGTGACCTTCCAGGTGGACGTCGCCGCCGCCCCCTCGCTCCCCGTCGATCCGGACGCGCTGCGCCAGATCTTCACGAACCTGTTCGACAATGCGCTGCGCCACACACCCGCAGGCGGCGCGATTCGCGTGGTCTCACGGCAGACCCGCGGCGGAGGGGCGCCGGTGCTGGAGCTGCTGGTCTCCGATACCGGCAGCGGCATCCCCGCCGAGCATCTGGAGCGGGTGTTCGAGCGCTTCTACCGGGTGGACCCGGCCCGCACCCGCCAGCAGGGTGGCACGGGACTCGGGCTCGCGATCGTCAAGCACCTGGTCGAGTCGCACGGCGGCCGCGTGTCGGCACAAAGCGCGTCCGGCCGTGGCACGACGATCCTGATGTCGTTCCCTGCGGTGACACCACGCACCGAGCCTGTTACACACTCGTGACGTTGCCGACGGCCTCCGGTGATCCACGGGTGCGAGCGTTTATACGTCAGATGAACGCCACCATCCTTTCCAGGAGCTGCCACGTGTACGAACGCCGGGGTCTCCTCGCCCTGATCCTGCTGCTCGTCCTCCCGCTCGCCTCGCGCGCGCTCCAGGGCCAGGCGCCCAGCATCCGGGTGTCCGGCCGCCTGCAGGCCCACTACCGCCTCTCGTCGGGCGATTCGTCGGCCAACTACAACACGGCGCTGATGAGCAACGGCTTCGAGATCCGCCGGTTGCGCATCCAGGCCGACGTCCGCTTCGGCGACGACATGCACCTCGTGATCGTGCCGAGTTATGAGATGGGGACCCTGCGGATGCGGGATGCCTACCTGCGCATCGGGCTGACGCCCCAGCTCGGCGTGTCGATCGGACAGGAGAAGTCGCCGTTCCAGCGCTACGAGCTGACCAGCTCCAACACCCTGCCCTCCATCGAGCGCGGCGTGCGGATCCTGCGGCTCGCCGGCCGCGAAGGGCTGAATGACCTGCTTGTCAACAACGGCTACGGGTCCCAGGACCTCGGCGCGTTCGTCGACTGGACGTCGCCGGCGGACCGCTTCGCCGTGAAGGTCGGCGTGCAGAACGGCTCGCGTGAAAGCAGCGTCGACGTCAACAGCGCGAAGAGCTTTTTCGGCCGGGCCACGGCGCTGGTCCTGGCGAACGCCGAGCAGCAGCCGGTGCTGCAGATCGGGGCCTCGCTGGCCGCCCGCGATCGCGCGATCTGCTCGACCTGCACCGACGCGATCGCGTACTTCGCCGACTCGTCCAAGATGACGACCGCCGTCGGGGTCGATGTCGAATGGGGCGGGTTCCGCCCCGGCCTGCACGTGATCGCGGATTTCGCGACCGGCGACAACGTCCCGGCGGCGAATCGCGTCAGCACCGGCCGCAACGCGGGCAATCTCCGCACCGCGGCCGATACCGCCCTGCGGACGTTCGTCGGGTTCTCGCTCGTCGGCGCCTACCGCGTCACCACCGCCGGCCCGGAGACGCGCCTCCTCAAATTTGTCGAGCCCGCGCTGCGCGTCGACTATCTCGACCCCGACACCGACGCGGACAACGACGACGGGCTGCTCATCACTCCGGCACTCAGCGTGTACTTCGCCAATACGGTCGTGCTGCGAGCCGGCTTCGACTTCTACGCGTACAAGGACGCCGCCGGCGACAGTCAGTCGGCCCGGGAGCTCAAGGTCTCCTGGCAGGCAAATTTCTAGAGGAGGTTCGCGTGAATCGCAACACACTCATGGCTCTCGGGATCGTCGGCGCGCTGGCCGGCGCGCCGGCTGCGGCGCCGGCGCAGGTGCGCCTCAACGGCGCGGGCGCCACGTTCCCGAACATTATCTATCAGAACTGGATCCTGACGTACAACCAGCAGTTCGACAACGTCGAGATCAACTATCAATCAATCGGCTCGGGCGGCGGCATCCGCCAGTTCTCCGACCGCACGGTCGACTTCGGCGGCAGCGACGCCCCGATGACGGATTCCGCGATCACCGCGATCGATGGCAACGTGCTCCACATCCCGACGGTGCTCGGCGCCGTCGTGCCGACCTACAATCTCCCCGGCTTGTCGCAGCCGGTGCGGTTCACGCCCGACGTGCTCGCCGACATCTTCCTTGGGACAATCACGAGCTGGAACGACCCGCGGCTCACGAGCATCAATCCCGGCGCGCGGCTGCCCGATCAGGACATCATCGTGGTGCACCGCTCCGACGGATCGGGAACGACGTTTGTCTGGGTCGACTATCTCACGAAGGTGAGCCCCGAGTGGGCGCGGCGCGTAGGCCGCGGTACCTCCGTGCGCTGGCCCGTGGGACTGGGCGGTCGCGGCAATGAGGGCGTCACGGCCACCACACGCCAGACGCCGGGCGCGATCGGCTACGTCGAGCTGGGCTACGCGATCATCCTCAAGATGCCGGTGGGCGTGGTCCGCAATAAGTCGGGTAACTGGATCACGCCGACGATCGAATCCGTGACCGCCGCGGCCGCCGGTGCCATGGAGGACATGGGGCCGAATACCGACTTCCGTGTGTCGATCACCGACCCAGCGGGACCGCAGGCCTATCCGATCGCGAGCTTCACCTGGCTGCTACTGCGCAAGCAGTACCCCGAGGCGGCCAAGGCGCGCGAGCTCGTGAAGTTCGTGTGGTGGGCCCTCACCGAGGGGCAGGCCAAGGCGGCGCCGCTCGGATACGCGCCGCTGCCCAAAGAGCTTCTCCCCTGGATTCAGGCGCGACTCAAGACGATCACCGCCGGGGGTCGCCCGGTCTGGACCGGGCCCGCGGCAAGTCGCTAGCGCCAGCCGCAACCGGTCGCATATGAGCGGATGCGTCACGGCAGGCGGTGACACATCCGTTACACGGCCGTGACGGGATGCCGCCCGAGCCGCGGATACGTTTCCGGCGCGATGGCGACTTCCCCGCCCCCCTCCCCCCTGCAGCTGCGTCGTGGGACGGCGCCCGACCGCGTGTACAAGGGCGTGCTCACGGCCCTGGCGCTCATCCTGCCGCTGCTGCTGGTCACGATCTTCGGCGTCGTGTTCGTCAGCGCGCTGCCGTCGATCCTCCGCTTCGGGGCCGCGTTCCTCTGGTCGTCGACGTGGGATCCCGTCGCCGAGGTGTACGGGGCCGCGCCGATGATTTTCGGGACGCTTGCCTCGTCGTTCCTGGCGCTGCTCATCGCGGTGCCGCTGGCGCTCGGCGTGGCCGTCTTCCTCACGGAGTTCGCGCCCCGCGGGCTGCGCCAGCCCGTGGCCTTCTTTGTCGAGCTGCTGGCCGCCATTCCCAGCGTGGTCTACGGGCTGTGGGGCATCTTCGTGCTGATCCCGTTCCTGCGCGGGATCGTGGTGCCACCGCTCAAGGTGGTGCTGGGCTGGACGCCGTTCGCGCAGGGGGCGTTCTACGGCAACTCGCTACTCGCCGGCGGGATCATCCTCGCGATCATGATCGTGCCGTATATCGCGGCCGTGTCGCGCGAGGTCCTGCTGGCTGTCCCCACCAGCCAGCGCGAGGCGGCGCTGGCGATGGGGGCGACCCGCTGGGAGGCCGTGCGCACCGCCGTGTTGCCGTACGGACGCGCCGGCCTGATCGGCGCCGTCATCCTGGGACTGGGGCGCGCGCTCGGCGAGACGATGGCCGTCACGATGGTGATCGGCAACCGGCACGACATCGGGCTGTCGCTGCTGCAGCCCGCCTACACGCTCGCCGCCGCGATCGCCAACGAGTTCAGCGAGGCGACCACCGATCTCTACCTCGCGGCCCTATTCGAAGTGGGACTCATCTTGTTCGTGGTGACCGTGACGGTGAACGCGCTGGCGCGCCTGCTCATTTGGCGCGTGGCCCGCGGCGCGGCGGTCGGGAGCCGAGCGCTGTGATCTCGCGCGGCGCGCGGCGTCACGCCGTGAGCGGAGTGATGACCGCCCTCGTCGGCATCCTCTCGTTCACCGCCGTCCTGGCGCTGGTGCTCATCCTCGGCGATCTGGTGCTCAAGGGCGCGTCGTCGATCACCTGGGACTTCTTCACCGCGGGCCCCGTCCCCGCCGGCGAATCGGGCGGAGGGGTCGCGCCGGCGATCGTCGGGAGCGCGATCATCGTGAGCATGGCAGCGCTGATCGGGCTGCCGGTCGGGATCGGCGCGGGACTCTACCTCGCCGAGTTCGGCGGTGGCCGGCTGGGGTTCGTCGTCCGCTTCGTGGCCGACGTGCTGAACGGCACGCCATCGATCGTTGTCGGGATTTTCGTGTGGATGTTCATGGTCAAGCCGGTCGGACATTTTTCGGCGATCGCGGGGAGCGTGGCCCTGGCGATCCTGATGATCCCGATGATCGCGCGGACGACCGAAGAGATGGTGCGGCTGGTGCCCCACTCGCTGCGCGAGGCGGCCCTCGCGCTCGGCTATCCGCGCTGGCGCACGTCGCTGCGCATCGTCGCGCGCACCGCGCTCGGCGGCATCGTCACGGGCTGCCTCGTGGGCATCGCGCGGGTCGCCGGGGAGACCGCGCCACTACTGTTCACCGCGCTCGGTAACCTCGTGTTTACGACTGATCCCCGGCAGCCGATGGAGACGCTGCCGCACCAGATTTACGTCTACGCTACCGGCCCGTTCGAGAACTGGCACCGGCAGGCGTGGGCGGCGGCGCTCGTGCTGATGGGCATGGTCCTGCTTCTCGCTCTCACCGCCCGCTGGGTCACCCGGCAGCGCTATGGCCGATAACGCCAGACTGCGGCTCGAGACGGTGCGCCTCAGCGCGCTATTCGGCGGCCACCCCGCGGTGCGGGAGGTCTCGCTGCGGTTCCCGGCACACACCGTGACGGCGATCATCGGCCCGTCGGGCTGCGGCAAGAGCACGTTCCTCCGCTGCCTCAACCGCATGCACGAGCTGACGCCGGGGACCACCGTCGACGGCCAGGTGCTGCTGGACGAGGTCGACATCTACGCCGCCGGCGTCAATCCGGTGGAGCTGCGACGGCGCATCGGGATGGTGTTCCAGCGGCCGACGCCGTTCCCGACGATGTCGATCTACGACAACGTCGCGGCCGGCGTGCGCGTCAACGGCCGCCGCTCTCGCGCCGAGCTGGACGAGATCGTCGAGCGCGCGCTGCGCCAGGCGGCGCTGTGGGACGAGGTGGGCGGCCGGCTCCATACCAGTGCCCTGGCGCTCTCGGGCGGTCAACAGCAGCGGCTGTGCATCGCCCGTGCCATCGCCCCCGCGCCCGAGATCCTGCTGCTCGACGAGCCCACCGCCTCGCTCGATCCCGCAGGAACGCAGCGCATCGAGGAGCTGTGCCAAGCGCTCAAGCAGCACTACACGATCGTGATCGTGACCCACAACATGCAGCAGGCCGCCCGCGTCTCCGATTACACGGCGTTCTTCTACTTGGGACGTTTGGTGGAAGTCGGACGGACGAGTGATCTGTTCACGAAGCCCCAGGACGAGCAGACCGAGGCATACATCACTGGAAGGTTCGGATGACGGTGCCGGAAAGGACGGCCGGACGGCCGGACGACCAGGCGGCCGGAGAGGCGACGACGCAGCCACTGGC
>JBOHSP010000392.1:0-3576 GCA_050733275.1 Gemmatimonadales bacterium | reverse complement strand
CCTCTGCTCGACCCGCGCCGGCCTCGCGGGCCGCGGCGGCCGCGGGGCGCGCGGCGTCCTGGGGGGCAGGGCCATCGCATGCGCCGCCGCGATCGTAATCGAGCCGTTCACCGTGCTGATCTCGAGGAGTGGCAGCTCGTGGTCGGTGGTCGCGGCGTCCACCGGTCCGATCGTGCCGCGCAACTGCCGCGGGCTGAGCTTGCCGCTGACCTGCACCGGCAGGTCAGTCCGGACCCGCCCGTTCACCGTCGACGCGTCGATGCGCACCGTGACCTGCTCCGGCAGTGCGACGGTCACGGAGCCGTTGACCGTCTCCAGCTCCACGTCGCCTTCGGTCCACGACGCCATGAAGGCGCGGACCGCCCCGTTTTTCGTCGTCGCCCGCACCGGCCCGACGGCCGTGCGGACATCGACGTCCCCGTTGATGGTCGCGGCTTCGACCGGCGCGCTCACGCTGTCGATCGCGACGTCGCCGTTGATCGTGGATGCATCCAACCGCACGCCCCGCGGCAGCCGGACGTGGAAGCGGACCGCGACGTCGGTCTTGCTCACCCCGCTCACCTTATAGTCGCCGCCGTCCTCACAGCGGCGCTCGCGCGCCGCCCACAGCGCGCAAATCGTCACGCCGCGGGCGGTGGGCACCGCGACGATCTCGACGGCCTCGGGACTGGTGTGGCGCCAGCTCTTCTCGGCCAGGACCTCGAGGGTGCTGCCGTCGGCGTGGGTCACCTCGACCGGCCCGTTCATGTTGCGGATCCAGACCTGCTGTGCGGGGGTCACCGGGCTGCGGAACTCCCAGGGGTCACCCGTTTCGCGGCCGGGTCCGAACAGGTCGCCGGGGTGGCCGAACTCGCCGAGGTCGAACTCCCCGAATGAGCTGAGCATCTCCAGGGCATCGGGCATGTCGACGCGGATACGGCTGATGGCGACGCCGGCGCCCACCACCAGCCCGAACAGCACCCCGCCGCGGATCAGCTCGCGGCGCCAGGTGCGCACGAACCGACGGAACGGCGAGGGCTGAGAGGGCTGGGCGGCGGTCACGTACATAGGTGTGGCTACGGGACGCGCCGCTGTCAAGTTTCGATGACGTGCGGTGCCGGGCAGTCGGACCCGGCGTCGGCCACGACCGTGACCGGAGGCAGCATGCCACCGTACCAGACCCGGGTGGCGGCTTCCTCGGGCGTGGGGGCAGCGAAACTGCTCCGGCCGGCGATGCGGCGCATCGTCTCGGCGCGGTCGGCGGTCATGGCGGCGTGAGCGGCGAAGCCGTACCCGGCGGTGAGGATCGTCGCGATCAAGATGGTGAAGCCGCGCATGGCATCTCCCTCCTTCAGCAAAAGACGTGTCGTGACTTCAGGAGGTAAGACGCGACTGGGCGCCGAAAGGTTGCATGGATTCAGGAGTTGACGCGATCCGGACAGGATGCGCCTCGGTCGCGATCTGCAATACCCGCGAGGACGATCGTCAGTCCCGAACCCGGAGCGTGCCGCGCACCGTGAGCCGCGCGTTCTGCTCGTGGCGCCGGACGCCGCGGTGCGGCGGAAAATCGAACCGCTCCAGCTCGTAGGTAATGGATAGCGTCAGCGCGCGCCGTTGCAGTTCGAAGCCGGCGATTCCGCTGACGCCGAAGCTCGCGGGCGGGAGGCTCGTCACGGCGCCGATGGGAATGAGTCCCAAACCGAACACTCCGCTAAGCCCCGCGATCGAGAACGGGGGCCGGGCCTCGGCCCCGAGAGTCACGAGAATCCACTGCTGGCGGGCGAGGTCCGTGGCCAGCGTTCGTATCTGGAGCTCCCCCCACGCCTGGAGCCAGGGTCGCACCACCACACGCGTCGCCGCGGCGATCTCGGCCAGGCGCCGATCGGGCTCGCCCGCGGTGCGGGCGTCGAGCGTGCCCGCGGCCGCGTTCAGCGAGACTCGCACCCGCGCGCTGGTCTGCAGCTCCAGTCCGCCCCCCAACACGACGCCGCGGAACCGGTCCACACCCGATCCGGCGTCGACGCCGTAGCTGACCGCCCCGGCTTCCCCCGATACGCTCACCCGCGTCTGGGCCAGGCCCGGCGCCGGCAGGGCCAGAAGCAGGCCTCCCCACAGCAGCGCCGCCGCCCGCCCGCTCAGGGGCCGGCCCCGGCCGCTGGACGCACGGTCACCATGGTTTGCGCGATGCGCTCGGCGTTGCGCCGTTGAATGGCGTCATTGGCCGCGCGCCGCGCCGTGCGTCGCTGCTGGTTCACGGCGACGTTCGCCGGGATCTCGCGGTTGCGTCTCGAGAAGTACGCCGTCCCCCCGACGATTCCTCCGGCGCCGACGATGACCAGCGCCAGGCCTTTTCCCGGGTCCAGCTCGCCGCGTCCGATGACGTGGGCGAGGAGCCACGCGCCCGCGCCTACGCCGACCCCCTTCAGCAAGTCATTGGCCGCGTCAGATCCTGTGCGCCGCTCGGGGAGCAGGTCGCGCGCCGCGAGATCAGGCAGGGTGTCTTCCAGGGGCGGATGCTCGTGCCCCAGATCGAAGTACACCGCGACTGAATCGCGGCGGTCCAGCAGCCGGCTCTCCGCGCGCACGGAGAGGACATAGCGACCGGGCGGCGCGAGGCGCCCGTCTCCCAGCGTGACGTCCCAACCGACCTGGCGCAGACCTTGGGAGGGGCCGCCGAACACCGTCCGGCTACCGCCGCCCGCGACCGGCTGGATCTCCACCTGGAGATCGGCGTCATGCGTCGTGACGATCGTGAAGACGACCGGCTCGGTGCGCGGATCGATCCGCGCCGCGCCTGGGGGCCGGGCACCGGCCCGGAACACCTGGCGGCGGGCGTTCTGGAACACGGCGAGCTGCGCCGGCGTGAACTGCGCGACATCGAGATCGGCGAACGCATCCCGCTCGAGCAGCGCCCGGAACATCGCGAGCGCCGAGTCGCGGCGGCCGGCGAGCACCAGCGCGGCGCCGAGGTAGGTATAGGCCTCGACACGTTGGGCCGGGGTGACGTCATGGGGCCATCCCGCCGACAACACCTGCCGCAGCAGAGGGGCGGCGCGCTCGAGCTCGAGCTGCTCATAGAGTTGGCGCGCGCGGGCGAGCTGGAGTGCGGTGCTATCCTGGGTGCGCGCGGTTCGCGGCAGGAGCAGCGCCACCAGCAGCAGCGTGAGGCGCCCCCTCATTGCTCCATGCCGCGCGGGCGCAGCGCGATCCGGCCGAGCGTGCGCGTCTCGCCCGACCGAAACACGATGGTGGTGTCCCACGCGACGTAGCCGGCCGCGGCGATGCGGAGCCGCCGGGCCCCCGCCGGGACGCGCCAATCGAAGAGGCCGCCTACGCCGACTTCCTCGTTGTCGATCAGGATCCGGGCGCTCGGCGGGCTCGTGAGCAACCGCAGCTTGGCCGGGGGCGCGACCGCCGGAGTCGTCTGCGGCGCGGGCGGTGGAGTCGGCGCTGCGGGGACCGGCGCGGGAGCGCTGGGCTCGCGCGCCGCGACCGGTGCCGGTCTGCGGTTCAGGCTCCAGACCGCGACGATCAGGAGGGCAGCGACCAGACCGGCCACGGCATAGCGGCCGCGGCGCCGTGCGTCTCGTCGCGCGG
>JBOHSP010000391.1:0-3340 GCA_050733275.1 Gemmatimonadales bacterium | reverse complement strand
GTGGTGCGGGTCGAGGGCGAAGCGCTGCCCAGCGTCTCCCAGGACGGCGTGCTCATCAACTCCGGCGAGTTCGACGGCCTGCCGTGTCGCGAGGGCGCGCGGCGTATCGTCGCCTGGCTCGCCGAACGCGGCAGCGCGGCGGCGCGCGTGCAGTACCGCCTGCACGACTGGTGCATCTCCCGGCAGCGCTACTGGGGACCGCCCATCCCCATCATCCACTGCGAGCGCTGCGGGCCGGTCGGCGTGCCCGAGCAGGACCTCCCGGTGCTGTTGCCCCTGATCGAGGACTTCCGGCCCGACGACACGGGCGTGAGCCCGCTGGCCCGGCACGAGGAGTGGTACTTCGTGAAGTGTCCGCAGTGCGGCGGGGCAGGACGGCGAGAGACCGACGTGTCGGACACGTTCCTCGACTCGTCCTGGTACTACCTGCGCTATCCCTCGACGGAGTTCAGCGACCGTCCCTTCGATCCGCAGCGCACCAAGAAGTGGCTGCCGGTGACGAGCTACATCGGCGGCAACGAGCACGCCGTGCTGCACCTGCTCTACTCCCGCTTCATCACGATGGTGCTGCACGACCTCGGGCACGTCGGGTTCGAGACGCCGTTCCCGAAATTCCGGGCGCACGGGTTGATCGTGAAGGATGGCGCCAAGATGTCGAAGTCGCGCGGCAACGTGGTCGTCCCCGACGCCTACATCCAGCAGTGGGGGGCCGACACGTTCCGGATGTATCTGATGTTCCTCGGGCCGTTCCAGGACGGCGGAGACTTCCGCGACACAGGCATCGTGGGAATCCGCCGCTTCCTCGACAAGGTCTGGACGTTGGTGCACGAAACGGCGGCGAGGAACCGCGGCGGCGAAGGGGCGGCGTCCGAATCCGCGCTGCAAAAGCTGCACCGCACGATCCGCAAGGTGACCGCCGATAGTGAGGCGCTACAGTACAACACGGCGATCGCCGCCATGATGGAGTACGTCAACCTGCTGCGGGAAACGGGTAACGGGACACGGGAAACGATCGAGCCGCTCGTCATCATGCTCGCGCCCTACGCACCACATTTCGCCGAAGAGTTGTGGAGCGTGCTTGGCCATACGACCTCGGTTTTCGAGACGGGCTGGCCGAGCTATGACGAGGATCTGGCGACGGCGGGGGAAGTGGAGATCGCGGTGCAGGTCAACGGCAAGCTCCGCTCGCGGCTGATCGTACCGCGCGGCACCGGGGAGCAAGCAGTGCTGCAGCGCGCGCTGGCCGACGAGACGGTCCGGAAATTCGTGAATGGCAAACCGGTCCGGAAGGTGATCTACGTACAGGATCGGTTGTTGAATCTGGTTGTCTAAAGGCGCCTTTTTGCGCCTTTTGGACTCAGAGCAGTCTCGCCACCAGGTCACCGACCACGTACCCTACCGCCGCAACTCCCAGGCCCACCACGAACATATCGACGCCGCTGCGGATCACGCCCCGTCCCGTAAAGAAGCTGCGCGCGGCGCCCACGGCGAAGTGCGACAGCATGGCGATCGCAAACGACGTCCAAACGGCCACGGCCCCCTCGAAGAGCAGGAACGGCGCGACGGGAATGAACGCCCCCACCGCCGTCGCGGTCCCCGTGATCCAGCCCTCCTTGAACGGGGTCGCGTGCGCTTCACCGATCTTCAGCTCCTCGCGCACCTGCTCGCCGAGCGCGCGCTCCGGATCGCGCATGACCTCTTCGGCCATGCGGCGGGCGGTGCGGGGCTCCACGCCCTTGGCCTGATAGACCAGGGCCAGCTCTTCCTCCTCGAGCTCCGGCATCAGCCGGATCTCCTCCTTCTCCATCGCGATCTCGTGCGCGTGCACCTCCTGCTCGCTCTTGGCGGCGAGGTATCCGGACGCACCCATCGAGAGGGCGTCAGCAATCGAGCCCGCGACCCCCGTGATCATGATCACGTGGGTGGCCACCGACGCGCCGATGACCCCCGCGACCAGGCCGAAATTCGCCGTGAGCCCGTCGTTGAAGCCGTACACCACGTTGCGGAGGAAACCGCCCGAGCCCGCCTTGTGCCACGGCTCGCTGCCGCGTCCGGCCAGCTCAGCCAGCGTTTCGGCGTGCGCCGCCGACTCCTTGGCGAGCTGCAAGGAGACCTGCTGCGCGTCGGCCTGCGGCGACTCGCGGTGCAGGTGCAGATAGCCCTTCACTTCCTGCCCTTCCTCCCGCAGCAGCAGCGGCAGCAGGTAGCGGGTCCCGAAGCGCCGGCCGAACCAAGCACGCAGCCGGGCGTTGAAGGATGGGCGGGCGCGCGCCACCGCGTGGCCGTGCTCGGCGAGGAGCTTCTCCCACATCTGGACGTGGCGCTCCTCGACGCCGGCGAGCTTGACGTAGACGTCCTTGCGGTGGGGGTCGGCTTCCTGGCCGGCGAGGGCGAGATAGAGGAATGCCGCGTCCGCTTCGTCCTGCCAGTGGTGCAGCCACTCGTGAATGTCGGGTCTTGACATGCCCAAAGATACCGGAGCTGCAGGCAAGTGCCTACTGGGGAATCACTTAGGTACGCGCACCCCCAAGTGCGACTCTCGCTATCCACGCCGCATCTAGTTTACGGACAATGACCGTGGCCATCGCCGTTCCGGACGTCCTCGTCGCCCGCGCGCAGGCCGGAGATGAAGCGGCGCTCGAAGCGCTATTCCGCGCCTTCGAGACGCCCGTCTACAACCTTGCGCGCCGCATGCTGCGCAAGCCGGAGGACGCGGAGGACGTGCTCCAGGAGACGTTTCTGGAGGTCGTGCGCAGCATCAGGCAGTATCGCGGCGAGGGGAACCTGTGGGGCTGGATCCGCCGGATCGCGTCGAGCAAGGCGCTGATGCGAATCCGCCGCGAGCAGATCCGCGAGGCCGACTCGCTCGACCAGGAGCCCGCGGGCCGGCCGGCGATGCACGTGGGGGCGAACATCGATCTGGAGCGGGCCTTCGAGCGGCTGTCCGCGACCTCGCGCGCGGTCGTTTGGTTGCACGATGTCGAGGGCTACACGCACGAGGAGATCGCGGAGCAGATGGGCAAGTCGGTGAGTTTCTCCAAGTCGCAGCTGGCGCGGGCCCACGCGCGGCTGCGGCGCCTGCTGGGCGAGGGGGCCGAGGGGGTCCACGCATGACGCATTGCACGATGGCCGATCTGCTCGCGCTGCGGGATGGCGAGGGTTCGGTGGGGGCGCGGCAGCATGTGTCCGGCTGCCCCGCCTGCCAGGCGGAGCTGGACGCGCTGTATCAGCGCGTGGCCGGGCTGAAGGCGTTGCCGGCGCTGCGGCCGGCGCGGGACCGCTGGCCCGCGGTGCGCGCGGAGGTGCGCGCCGAGCGGGAGCGGCGTCGCCGGGTCTGGAG
>JBOHSP010000390.1:0-12525 GCA_050733275.1 Gemmatimonadales bacterium | reverse complement strand
TCCGCACCGAGACGACGTACTCGGTCACAAATCCGCCGATCACGGCCGGATCGTCGTTGGCATCGATGTCGGCAATCACGTGCAACGTGGACGTCCCCGTGCCCGGATTGTTACGGCTCGTCGCCGGGCCGGTGCCGTCGCCGCACGCCGC
The DNA here is from genome assembly GCA_050733275.1 of Gemmatimonadales bacterium. Lineage (GTDB taxonomy): Bacteria > Gemmatimonadota > Gemmatimonadetes > Gemmatimonadales > GWC2-71-9 > 20CM-2-65-7. The sequence continues at coordinate 12,374 of JBOHSP010000390.1, read as the reverse complement.
GAGAGCGATGAAAAAACCAAGAACCTTGCGCATGACATCCCCTCAAAAGGAGTGTGTGTGGCGGCACACCAGGGCAGGGTGCGTGCCGGGGGAATGCGTGCGGCGGGCGTGACGCCCGTCACGCGGGGGGCTGGCCTCTTTTGACTCACAGGTGGCCTGTTTCGAGGCAGGGAGTAGCTTTAGATCCGATGCGTAGATCTCTGGCGGGAGTGGCGGTGCTGCTGGTGGCCTCAGCCGGCGTGCTGCTGGCGCACGATCTGTTCCTCAAGCTCGGCAGCTATTACGTGCGTCCCGGCGAGGCGGCGCGCGTGGCCGTGCTCAACGGCACGTTCTCGACGAGTGAAAATGCGGTCGCCCCCGGGCGGCTCCGCGACCTGAGCGTGGTCTCGCCGGCGGGACGGCGCGCGATCCCGCGCAGCGCGTGGCGGCCGTCGGGGGATACCAGCTGGCTCACGGTTCCCACCGCGGAAGCGGGGACGTACGTGATCGGGGCCTCGCTCACGCCGAGCGAGATCGCGCTGACCGCGGCGCAGTTCAACGAGTATCTGGAGCACGACGGGATTCCCGACGTGCTGGAGGCGCGTCGCGAGGGTGGGGAGCTGAACCGCGACGTGCGCGAGCGCTACCACAAGCACGTGAAAACGATCATCCAGGTGGGCGGCGCGCGCACTGACTCGTACCGCGCAGCCCTCGGGTACCCGGCGGAGCTGGTGCCGCTCGCTAATCCCTACGACGTGCGCGTGGGCGACACGCTCGCCGTGCGCGCGCTCGTGGACGGCCGGCCGGTGGGCAATCAGCTCGTCATCGCCGGCGGCGAGCCGCTGAGCGAGACGGGCAGCCACACGATCCCCGAGACGCGCGCGCGTAGCGACGCGGAGGGCGTCGCTCGGTTCGTGATCACGACGCCCGGCAAGTGGTACGTCAAATTCATCCACATGGCGCCGCTGCGGGGCGACAGCGTGGATTACGAGTCGAAGTGGGCGACGATCACGTTCGAGGTGCGCTGAGTCCGGCGCTGCCGGCGGCGAGCGCCTGCGCCGTGAACGGACCGGGCTCCGCGAGCAGCGCCCGCGCGGCGTCCACCTGGCCCCAGGTATTCCACAGGACGACGCCGCGCACCCGACCGTCGTTCAGATAGTAGAGCACGCCTTCGCGGAACGGCTCTTTCCAGTCCGCTACGGTCTCGTGGCGGGCGTCGGTATCGCCCACCGCCTCATAACCCAGCTCGAACAAGTCCGAGTAGAAGAAAGGAAGATGGTGGTATGGGGTAGCCCGGCCCCCCATGTTCAGACCGGCGATGCGGCCCATCGTGTTGGCGTTGTCCTCGTGCTCGACCCGCATGCGGATGCCGAGCGCGGGGTTGAAGAAGCTGGCGACGTCACCGGCGGCGTACACGTCCGCGCGCGTCGCCGTCAGGAAGTCGTCCACCACGATGCCGTTGTCCACGCGCAGGCCCGCCTGCTCGGCGAGCTCGACGTTCGGCTGGATGCCGAGGCCGGCGACGACGACGTCGGCCTCGAGCTCGGTGCCGGTGGTGGTCTCGACAACGACTCCCCCAGCCCGCCCCGCCCGCTGGCGCAGCCCCCGCATGCCCTCGCCCAGCCGCACCTGGACACCTTGCTCCCGATAGTAGTCGACCAGAAAGCGTGACAGGTCGGACGGAAAGACGCGCGCGCCGAGTCCCTGTTCCGGAACCAGCATCACGACCTCGCGCCCCTGCATGCGGAGGGCTGCGGCGATCTCGGTTCCGATGAAGCCGCCCCCGATGACGGCGAACCGCAGATCCTGCTCGGCGAGCGCCCGGAGGCGGCGGTAGTCGTCGTAGGTCCGGAAGTAGATGATCTGCTCCGACTCGAGCGGCAGGCGGCGGGGGGAGCCGCCGGTCGCGAGCAGCAGTTTTGCGAAGGTATGCGTCTCGCCCCGGTCGTCCCGGACGCGCTTGCGCGCGAGGTCGATGGCGGTGACGCGGCGCCCCAGCAGCAGCGTCGCGGCCGCGTCGTCCGTGTGCCGCCAGATGCTGTCCGGCGCGGCGTCCTTCCAGAGTCCCTTCGACAGCGGCGGCCGGGCGTAGGGCGGGTGCGGCTCGGCGCTGATCAGCCCGACCGAGCCGCTGCGGTCCACCTCCCGGATGCCCCGGACGGCCGCGTCGCCGGTCATGCCGCCGCCGATGATGAGATAGTCGGAGTTCATAACGTTTTCAGGAACGCCACCAGATCGGCGCGCTGCCCGGGTGAAAGCCCCAGTTCCAGCACGCGATCGTAGTGGGTGACGACATCCTCCAATGTGGCGGCGCTGCCGTCGTGGAAATAGGGGGCGTGCTGCCACAGGCCGCGCAGTGGGGTGGTACGATAGCGCCGGGTCGCGGTGCGGGCCGCGTACGCGGGATCCATGCCCGTTTCATCGGCGTCATGGAGCCGGCCCAGGTTGATGTCGCTGTAGTGCTGTCCCGGAATGTGGCAACTCGCGCAACGCGCTTCGCCGTTGAAGATCCCGCGACCGCGGGCGACCGCGAGCGGATCCGGCCGGTCGGGTGACGGCGGCGGATCGAGGCTGAACTGGTAGGCCGCCAACGCCGGAAGCAGCGGCGTCACGAGATCGACATCGGAGCGGATGTCGATGCCGAGGCGGGGGTCCTGGAAGTTCCCGATGCCGTGCATCTGCGTGATGGCGACATAGGCGTTCCAGTAGGAGACCGGCCCGTCGCCGGTGTACGTCTCTTTAGCCACGCCGTGCAGCCCGTAGGCGGGCGGAATGACAATGGGAGTGTTCTGGCCGTCCTGATTGATGCGCGGATCGTACTTTCCGGGTCCCCAGGTCCGCAGAATCGCCTTCAGGTCTTCGGGAATGGCCGGCGACAGCGCGACGATCGCGCCCACGTTGAGGCTGGTCGCCGCCCAGCCGTCGCGCCGGTGCCCGATCCCCGGCGCGAACGAGTCGTCCACGCGCGAGTGACAGAGCGCGCAGGTGATGCCCACGCGAGTCAGGGTATCGCGCCCATTCACTGTTTGCACGGTTCCACGCAGCCCGAGCACGGCGTTGAGCTTCAGCAGCGCGACGGTGGTTGCCGGAGCGTTGAGATCGACGGCACCCGCCGCGAGGGCCTCACGCAGCGCGGGCGGGAGCGCGTCGACATCGACCTGGAGACCGACGGCGAGCGCGACGGCCGGGCTCACGCTCGTCGCGATGACTTCGTGCATGCGCGCTGTATCGGTCCAGAACACTTCGTTCCCGAAGGTGCTATGCCGAAAGATCTGCATTCCCTGCGCGACGAGCTCCGGATCCGGCGGTTGCCGCCGAACCGCGCTCTGAGTGACCGCGTCGGTGGGTGGCCGGCCGCAAGCGGCCAGCAGCGCGGCGACGCTGAGCGCCGCGGCGTAGAATGGCGTTCTCATATCTGCACCCCTCTCTCGAGGATTCATGTGCCTCGCGCAGCGGGCCGGAGCGGCGCGACGATCTCCGCCACGCCGCTCCGATTCCGGTCGCTCATCGAGACTGCGCGAGGTCCAGCTTGCCGCGGAGCTGCCTGGCCATCTCCATGTGTCCGGCGAATGCCGGCCGCACGTCCGTGAGCAGCTGCTTGAGCTCGGCGTTCGTGGTCGTGGGGATCAGCACGTCGTCGATGGCGTCGAGCACCGCCTGGTGGTACGCGATCTCGCGATCCATATAGGCGCGATCGAACGCCGCCCCCTGGAGCGGCTCGAGCGTGGCGCGGGCTTCCTGGGCGCCCTGCTGCAGCGACTGGCTGACGGCGTTGTCCGCCGGCGTCACGCCGAGACGGGCAGCAAGCGCCGCCGCCTTGCCGTTCACGCCGCTATGATCGCTGATCATCGTGGCGGCAAAGCGCCGCACCTCGGCGTTCTGCGTCCTGGTTTGCGCGAATTTCGCGAGGTCGATGTCGATCGTATTGGCCGTGACGGCGACATGCGCGACTTCGGGGTCGGAGAGATCGGGTGGGGATTCAGCCTGCGCGGGGAGTCCGCCGGCCAGCCCGGCGCACAACAGCCCGGCAAGAAGAGACGTGGTGGCGCGGTTCATGGCATCATCTCCAAGAGTGAGAGTTGGGGAAAGCCTAGAGGCGTACTCATACTTTGTCAAGTATTTGCTGTAGTTACTGGACAATCAGCATAACTGCTGCTATCATGGGCATATGAACCACTGGGTCGCGCGGCTTATCGGGGAAACGCAGGCCAAGATCTTGGGTCTGCTGCGGCGTGCGCCGCAGCCGATCGCCAGTCTGGCGGGCGCGTTGGGCGTGACCGACAACGCGGTGCGGACCCATATCGCCGACCTGCGTCGCGAGGGGTTCGTCGCCGACGTGGGGGCGCGCCGCGACACGGGAGGCAAGCCCGCGCGGCTCTATGGGCTCACCAAAGAGGGCGAGGAGCTGTTTCCCAAGGCCTACGCGCTGGTGCTGGGCGAGCTGGTCCGTGAGATCGCTGAGACCCAGGGCCGCGACCGCGTGGCGGCGCTGCTGGACCGCGTGGGCCGGCGTCTCGCCGCGGAGCAGACGGCATCGGGTCCCACGCCCGCCCGGGTAGTGGCGGCGGCCGCCGCACTGCGCCAGCTGGGCGCTGATCTCGACGTGCAACGGGTCGCGGGCGGGTGGCGGCTCCAGGGCCATGGCTGCCCGCTCTCGGCGGTCACGGCGTCGCATCCGGATGTGTGCGCGCTGGCCCAGACGATCATTCGCACGATCACGGAACGGCCCGTCGAGGAATGCTGCGACCGCTCCAACCCCGAGCGGCCGCGCTGCGCATTCGTGATCGCCGCCGCCGCGCATTAGGACTCCTGAACCCGGCGTCGCATAGGTCTCTATTACACCGCCGGAGGCCGGCTTGGGGCCTTCCTGGGAGCTAGCTCACAGGAACGGCCGACCCGGGTGCCCGGCGACGCTGCAGGGCGGCATCGAGGCTCCACGGGCCCGCGCCCGCCGAGGACAGATAAAGGAAGAAGAAACAGAAGAACACCGCCGGGAAGCCCTGGTTGAGCACGGGCCAGAAGCCCAGGCCGGCGTGCCCGATGAAGTAGGCGACCGCCATCTCACCCGACAAGATGAATGCCACGGGGCGCGTGAACAGGCCGAGCAACAACAGCCCCCCGCCGATCACCTCCAGCACACTGGCCACCCACGCCAGCGAGCCGACGGCCGCCGTCCCACCGTCCGGCATGATCGCGCCGGGAAACGCAAACCACTTGGCCGACCCAAATTGAAAGAACAGAAACGCGGCCACGATCCGGAGGACACTGAGCAGCTCGGGCGCCCACGAGCGCCACCGTGTGAGCGTGGTCATGATCTCACCTCGCTTTGCGTGTTGAGATGGGTTTACTCTCGCGTCGAATGAGGGACGGCGGAATCGACAACCGCTGCGCCCACGAGGCGAACCCCCTGCCGGGTCCGGTCCAGCGCAGCTGGTCGACCCGCCCGAACAAGGGCGCATCGGTGCGGAGTGTGGCCAGGCGTTTGAACAATAGTGCCAGCTCGCGGTGCTCGCCCAGCGCCTCGGCGGGGAACTGCTCGAGCGGCCCGTAGCGGTTCACCAGGCGGGCAGCGCCGACCGGCCCGATGCCGCGCAGGCCGGGGTAGCCGTCGGCCGCGTCGCCGACGAGCGCGAGGAAGTCGGGAATGTGGGCGGGATCCACGCCAAATTTTTTCCGCACCGCGGCCGCATCGCGGACCGTATTGCCGCGGCGGTCGACCTGCACGACGCGTGTGTCGCGCACGCATTGGGCGAGATCCTTGTCGGGCGTCCAGATGCAGACCTGCTCCACGCGCTCGTCCGCCGCGGCGAGGTGCGCGGCGGAGGCGAGGGCGTCGTCCGCTTCCAGCTCGACCATCGGCCACACGGTCACGCCGCAGGCGGCGAGCGCCTCCTCGAGCGGGTGAAACTGGGCGAGCAGCGCCGGCTCGATGCCCTCGCTGGTCTTGTAGCCGGCCCACAGTGCATTCCGAAACGATTCGATCACGTGATCGGTGGCGACGCCGATGTGGGTCGCGCCGTCCGTGATCATGCGGAGCACGGTGCGGACCACGCCGGCGACGGCGCCGAGCGGCTCGTCCGTTCCGCCGGTGAACCGGCGGGCGCCGTAGAAGTGGCGGAACAGCTCGTAGGTGCCGTCGACGAGATGGACGATCATCGCGCCGAAGTCTAACAGCTGTCTTGCGGGTTGGGGCGCGGGGGCGCACGTTTAGCCACCCTTGTCTCCAGTCGGAGGTAGCATGCGAAGGACAATGATTGGTACGGTTGGGCTCGCGCTGGTGTTGGTGTTTCCCGAAATCGGACGCGCGCAAGGACGCGTCGTCAGCGGCGTGGTCACGCAGGCCAACACCGGCCAGCCGATCGCCGGCGCGGCGGTCGTGGTGGCGGGGACCCGCGCGCCGGCGCAGACCGATGCCGACGGCCGCTACACGATCGACGTCCCCGACGGCGACGTGCGGCTGAGCGTCCGCGCCATCGGGTACATTCGCCGCGAGATCGTCGTGGCGGCGGGCGAGACCACCGCCAACGTCGAGCTGCGCGAGGACGTGTTCGAGCTCGAGGCGGTCGTAGTGACCGGTCAGGCGACGACGATGGAGCGGCGCAACGCCACCACCGCCATCTCGTACGTGTCGGGGGAGGACGTCACCGAGGTCCCGGCTCCGACGTTCGAGAGCGCGCTGGCGGGGCGGGTCACGGGCGTGAACGTGCAGGGCAATGGCGGGGCCCCCGGCGGCGGCGTGCAGATCCAGATCCGGGGCAACACCACGATTCTCGGCGCGTTCGATCCGCTGTTCGTCGTCGACGGCGTGATTTACTCAAACACCCGCATCGCCGGCGGCCGGGGGGACATCAGTGACGCCGCCTTCGCGATTGCGGAGGATGATCCGGTAAACCGCGTGGCGGACATCAATCCGGCCGACATTGCCAGCATCGAGATCCTCAAGGGCGCGGCCGCCTCGTCGATCTACGGGTCGAAGGCGTCGAACGGCGTCGTGGTGATCACGACGAAACGCGGGACGGTGGGGGCACCGCGGGTGAGCGTGACGAGTCGCTGGGGCGTGTTCGCCCTGTCCAACAAGTACGAGAGCCGGCGCTTTACGAGTGTTGCGGAGGCGAAGCTGCGCTTCACCAGCCTCTCGGCGCAGGCCGCGATCGACTCGATCGCCGCAGCCAACGGCGGGTCCTTGCCCTATTTCAATCACTATGACCAGCTGTGGAACCGGCGCGATCTGTCGTACGAGTACATCGCCGACGTGAGCGGCGGGACCGAGAACACCCGCTACTTCATTTCGGGAACGTGGAAGGACGACAAGGGCATCGAGCCGAACACCGGGTTCCAGCGCCAGGGCTTGCGCGTGAACGTGGACCAGCGGCTCGGCGACCGCTTCAACGTGCGAGTCGTCAGCGTGTTCAACCGAGCCTCCCACGCGCGCGGCTGGGACAACAATTGCAACAACTTTGCCTGCGCGGGCTATGCCTACGCCTACACCCCAAGCTTCGTGGATCTGCGGCCGCGGCCGGACGGCACGTTCCGCGATCCCATCAGCGGCCTGCAAGTGCAGGCGAACCCGCTACAGACGTCGGCGCTCGCCCTCAACGAGGCAGAAACCTACCGGTTTACGGGTGGCCTGACGGTGGATTACGACGCCTACACGGGGGCGAATCATAACCTGCAGCTGGTCGCCGGCGGCGGGACGGACGTGTTCGAGCAGCAGGACAACCTGTGGAGCCCGAACGAGCTGTTCTACGAGCGCAACCAGACGCTGCCTGGCGAGGCCATCGAGAACAACGGCATCAGCCGGCTGATGAACTGGAATTTCAATGCGATCCACGACTACCGCTTCGGCGCGGCATCGACCGCGAGGACCTCGGCGGGCGTGCAGTTCGAGGATCAGCAGCTCTCGGTAAGCCGCGTCCGGACGGTGAATTTGGTGCCGGGCCAGCGCAACGTGAATCAGGGCACGAACACCACGCTGCTGGATACCTTCACGAAGGAGCGCACGCTGGCGCTGTATCTCAATGAGGAAGTCACGCTGGACGACAGCCGCATCGTGCTCGCGGCTGGCGTGCGTGCCGAGCGCTCCAGCGTCAACGGCGATGTCGACAAATACCACGTCTACCCGCGTATATCGGGGGCGTATCGGTTCCGCGACGTCCTGGGACCGGGCGGCGACGTGAAGCTCCGCGCCTCCTACGGCGAGACGGGCAACAAGCCGTTGTTCGGCCAGAAGTTCACGCTGCTCAACACCCCGCAACTCGGTGGCCAGAACGGGTTTACGGTGGCCGGCGCCGCCGGGTCGCCGGACATCGAGCCGGAGCGGCTGCGCGAGTGGGAGGGCGGGATGGACCTGACCTTCCTCGACGGGCGCGCCACGCTCGAAGCGACAGTCTACACGCGCACGACGACGAACCTGCTGCTGCAGCGGGTCCCGGCGCCATCGTCGGGCTTCACCACCCAGATCTTCAACGGGGGCGAGATCCGCAATCGCGGCCTCGAATTGGGGCTCGGCTACATCCCGATCCAGCGGCCCGATCTCTCACTGCGGCTGCACGGGACGTTCACGTCGAACCGCAGCGAGGTGATCGATCTGCCCGTGCCGCCGTTCCGACCGAACCTCTCCGGCTTCGGCGGCCTCGGGGTGACGTTCATCGAGGAAGGCCAGTCGATGACGCAGATCGTCGCGTTCGCCTACGATGCGTCGGGCAACCCGACCGCGAGTCCGGTGAAGGTCGGCGACGCCAGTCCCGACTTCCGCGTCGGCTTTTCAACAGACCTGACGTGGCGGCGCTTCGATCTGACCACGCTGTGGGACTGGCAGCAGGGGGGGGACATCATCAACCTGACGGAATTCCTGTACGTCGATTCCGAGCTGGCGGCCGATTACGGAACCCCGGCGTATGATGCCAAGCGTCAGGCGTACAACGACGGCGTGATGACGCCGTTCATTGAAGACGCGACGTTCCTCAAGCTGCGCGAGGTGTCGGTGGCATGGGCCGTGCCCGAGGGCTTCATCTCGGCCATCGGATGGGGCGTGCGCGACGTGCGGCTCAGTCTCACCGGCCGCAACCTGATCACCTGGACCGGCTACTCGGGGCTCGATCCGGAGGTCGCGAACCTGGGGTTCGCGGCAATCCGCAACAACCTCGACGTGGCGCCGTATCCGCCGAGCCGGAGCTTCTTCTTCAACGTTGTGGTGGGGTTCTGACCATGCCGACGACCATTTTCTCTCGGATGCGCCGCGTGCTGACGGCGGCGGCGCTGGCCGGCGTGGGGCTGACCGCCGGCTGCGATTTCGATATCGCCAACAACAACGCGCCGACCGACGACAACTTGACCAACAATCCCAGCCGGCTCGTGCTGGCGCGGGCGGCGACGGGCATCTATGCGCTGAACTTCACCGATGTCGGCGGGAACATTCAGTTTTACACGATTTACGGCCGCGAGGGCTACAACCTCCTCGGCAACGACCCGCGCGAAACGGGCGAAATGATGAGCGGCCCGCAGGATCCGCTGGGGCGGGCGGGGGGTTTGTGGCTCGCGAAGTACCAGGCGATCCGGACGATCAACACCTATATCCGGGCCGTCGAGTCGACCGTGAATCTCACCCCTGCAGAAATCTCGGCCTCGCTGGGATTCGCCCGCACGATGAAGGCGTTCATGCTGCTGCGCCTCACGGTGCGCTCGGGGAGCTACGGCATCCCGATCGACGTGGACCGGCCGATCAGCGCCGAACCGGCGCCGTTCGTGTCGGAAACGGACGCGTACGCCTACGTCGTGGCGCTGTTCGACAGCGCGCGGGCCGATCTGCAGGCCGCGGGAGCGACGCAGTTCCCGTTCCCGATCGCGCCGGGGTTCGAGAGCTTCAACACCCCGGCGCTGTTCATGCAGTTCAATCGCGCGCTGGCGGCCCGCGCGCAGGTGTACCGCGCGACATTCGTCGCCTGTGGCACACCGTGCTGGACTGCCGCGCTCACGGCGCTCGGCGAGTCGTTCCTCACCACCAGCGGGCTGCCGGGCTCGTTATCCGACGGCGCCTACTGGGGGTACTCGTCATCGGCCGGCGAGCCCGCCAACCCGATCACCGAGAATCTGACGGCGGAGCGCTACTACGTGCATCCGTCGCTCGACACCCTGGCGCAGCTGCAGCCGAGTAGCGCAAAGGACGCGCGGTGGATCGCCAAGACGCGGACGGTCGCGCCGCGCACGTGGAACGGGGTCGTGAGCGACATCAAGCCGGTGATGTACAACGACAACTCCGGCGGGGGATCGGTCGCCAATCCCGGGGCAGATATCCCGATGATCAAGAATGAGGAGTTGATCCTGCTGCGGGCAGAAGCCAATCTCGGCCTGGGCAACAAGGCGGCCGCGCTCGCCGACATCGATAGTGTGCGCATCCACTCGGGCGGGCTGGCGCCCACGACGCTCACGCTGTTAAGCCCCGACGCCGATATCGTCACCGAGATTCTCTACAACCGGCTCTACTCGCTGCTCTGGGAGCAGGGGGTACGGTGGATCGATGCGCGGCGCTATGGGCGCACGGGCAGCTTGCCAAACTATCGACCGGAAGATCAGATCTTCCCGAGCATGCTCGTCCCGGCGGGAGAATGCGACGCGCGCGGCATGGAGCCGCCGTGTGATCCGCTGAACAGCCCCTGAGGGGGGAAGTCAGTGGGTCGCACCCCAGCCGGTCCCGCAAGGGCCGGCTGGTTTGTTTTCAGCGCCGCCGCCGTCCCTCTCGCCGCGCGCGGCGCGACAGCGCCGGCGCCGCAGCGGGCCGCGGTGCCGGCCTGGTGAGATGCCCGAAGAGATCTTCGCGAACGGCCGGGTCGCGCAGCTTCCAGACGACCCCGTCGGTAAAGTAGTGGTGGATATTGAAGAAGGTGATGATCGCCATCCCCACGACCTGGCCGGGGTGGGAGCCCAGCCAGCTCGTGACCACGGCCATGGCGCCCATGGGGAGCGCGATGGCCGCGACAATCGAGCCGGCGAGCAGCGCGACCACGTAGGCACCGAGGTAGAGCGCGAGCAGTTGGCGCGGCGCCCCGCGACTGGTGCGATTCACTTCGACACGCAGCGGAAAGATCAGGTACTGGAGCGCGTGCGCGATCTGCACGGTGAACAGCGCCGGCAGCCCCACGCGCGCCATCGTGCCGTACCACACGAAGATCGCGATCCAGGGAAGCCACGCCCGCAGCGGCGCGAAGCGCCCGGTGCGGACGCGGTGCCGCGCCAACCCCGCAAGGCCCAGTCCCAGGGCGACGGCCGAGAGCGCGCTCAAGCCGTAATACAGCGGCGAGAGATCGATGTACTGGGCGTAGCCGAGGTGGAAAAACCAGACGACGTGCCACGCCATGAGAATCAGCAGCGACGCGCGGATTAGGCGTCGCTCGCGCGCGTCGAATGCGTTGCCGTCGAGATGGGTGAACGTCGCCATCATGCCCCACGCCTGTCCGGTGTAATGCCAGGCGAGATAGCTGCTCGAGATCGTGAGCAGGATGGTGATGGGGACGTCGGTCGTGCGGCTGGCGACCACGGCGGCGATGCAGGCGGCGACGAGCAGCGTGGGCACGTAGATCGCGGCCCAGGGATGCGCCCGGATGCTCGCCCGCGTCCGGTACACCATGCGGTAAGACGCGAGGAAGTGCGGCATGTTGACCAGCGCGCCGGCCCACGCCTGCACGCCGGCGCTGAACAGCAACAGGTCGGTGCGGCCGACCACGAGCAGCGGCGCGAGCACCAGGATCGACAGACCACCGGTGCACAGCGCGTCGGTGAGCGGCGAAATGATCGCGGGCGGCGCGGCGACAGCGGCGCGCGGCGCGGCGGCGGGAGCGGTCGTGGCGGTCACCAGAGCAGAAATATCGCGGCCGGGCGGTGGTGGCGGAACTCCGCCGGGCGGCACAATTTCCACCGCCTATGACTCACGTCATCCATTCCCGATCCGACTCGTCATTCGTCGCCACACTCAACGGCCCGTGGCACAAGGTCGCCCTCCGCACGTTCATGATCATCGTGGTGGCGCATCTCGCCGAGCACCTGGTGCAGGCGTTCCAGGTCTACGTGCTCGCGTGGCCGGTGCACTCGGCGCGCGGCGTGCTGGGCCAGTACTTCCCCTGGCTGGTGCACAGCGAAGTGCTGCACTACAGCTATGCGGTCGTCATGCTGGCGGGCATCTGGCTGCTGCTGCCGGGATTCGCCGGCCGATCCCGGACGTGGTGGCTCGGCGCCCTCGTGATTCAGTTCTGGCACCACATCGAGCACGCGCTGCTCCAGGGCCAGGCGATCCTCGGCCACAATCTGTTCGGCTCACCGGTCCCGGTCAGCATCGCGCAACTCTGGATTCCGCGGGTGGAGCTGCACCTGCTCTACAACTCGCTGGTCTTCGTGCCGATGGT
>JBOHSP010000389.1:0-5248 GCA_050733275.1 Gemmatimonadales bacterium | reverse complement strand
CTCGGCCCGCCGGCTGCTCGCCGGGCGACCCGCGCCGCGCTTCGAGCTCCTGGCCGTGGGCAGCGGCGAGGCGCCGCTCGAGCAGATGCTGCAGGCCCGGCTCGCGGCCGTCGGGTTCGAGGTCACGATCCGCCAGCTCGAGCTGTCGGCGTTCCTCGACCGCGTCTACGGCCCGCGCCACGAGTTCACCGCCGCGGTCATGGGTATTCCCGGCGACCCCGGGCTCGGCTTTCTCCAACCGCTCGGGGACTTGACCGGCATGCCGGTGCCAGCCGACCCCGCCGCGGCGCAGCGGATGTTCGCCGAGCGGCTGCCCGTGATCTGGCTGTATCACGCGCGCGGCGTGCAGGGCGTGAACCGCCGCGTGCGCGGCGTGGAGATGGACGTGCGGGGCGAGCTGCCGAGCGTGGCCGCCTGGCACGTCGTGGAACGGAACGCGGCGGGCCCGCCGCCGGCAGGAGGGGACCAGTGAGACGCCGTGAGCTGCCGACCCGCTTCCGGGGTTCGGCGCCGCTGCGGCTCGACTTTGCGGGCGCGTGGACCGACGTGCCGCCGTTCTCGGCCCGCGAAGGCGGCGTCGTGATCAACGCCGCCATCGGGCTCAGCTCCCGCGTCGAGCTCGCGCTCGGCCGTCCCGGAGGCGGGCGGCTCAAGCTCGTGGCGGAAGAGCTGAACGAAACGTTCGAGTGCGCCAATGCGGCCGGCCTGGATCGCGGCGGCCGGCTCGGTCTCGTGAAGGCGGCCGTCCGCATGTTCCCGGTCCTGGGCGGCTTCACGCTCACGACGCGCTGCGATGCGCCCCCCGGCTCGGGACTGGGCAGCTCGGGCGCGCTCGGCGTCGCGCTCGTCGCCACGCTGACGCGCGCCCGCGAAGAGGCGCTGACCGGCCGGGACCTGGCGGACGCCGCCTGGCAGGTGGAGGTCGGCGAGGCGCAGCTCCCGGGGGGGAAGCAGGACCAGTACGCCGCCGCGCTGGGCGGCGTGCAGCGCCTGAGCTTCCGCGACCCCGACGTCGGCGTCGAACCGATCACGCTGGACGCGGCGTTCGCGCAGGCCCTCGCGCGCCACATGGTCGTGTGCTACACGAACACGAGCCGCGTCTCGGGCGAGACGATAACCCGCGTCATGGGCGCCTATGAACGCGGCGACCCGCAGGTCACCGGCGCGCTGCGCGCGCTGCGGGATCTCGGCGAGCGCATGGCGGACGCGCTGCGCGCGGGGGACCTCGCGCGCGTGGGCGCGCTGCTCGCCGAAAACTGGGAGCGCCAGCAACACCTGGATGCGGGGATGCGCACCGACGCCATGGCCCGGCTCGAGCGCGCGATGCGTGACGCGGGTGCCCTGGGCGGCAAGGCCGCCGGAGCGGGTGCCGGCGGCTCGATGTTCTTCGTGTTTCCGGGCGACACCCAGGAGGCGATGCGCGCTGCGCGCGCCGCGGGGGCGACGGTGCTCCCGCTGGCGTGGGCGGGCGCGCCGGCGGCGGCATCACCGCTGGGCGGGAGAGACCGGTGATCACGAGCGAGGAGCTCGCCGCCCGCCGCGCCGAGATCGCCGCGGCGCCCGACCTGCGAGCGCTGCTCACGGATCTGCGGGAACGCGCCCGGCCGCTGCTCGAGCGCCCGCCCGCCATTCCGGAAGCCAAGGCGCTGCTCTCGATGGACGGCGGCGTATGTGCCGACGATGGCACGCGACTCCGGTTCGATCCGTGGAGCCCTGATGCGCACCGCTGTCCGCGCTGCGCGCGCACGTGGAGCGGCGAGCGGCACGACCGCTCCTGGGTCCGCTATCAGCACCTCTGGCTGGCGGAGCGCGCCGTCGATCTCGCCACCCTGGCCGCGCTCGAGGGCGACGATGCCGCCGCGGCGCGGGCCCGCGACCTCCTGGCCGCCTACGCGGAGCGCTACTGGCGCTATCCCAACCGCGACAACGTGCTCGGCCCGAGCCGGCTGTTCTTCTCGACGTATCTCGAGTCCATCTGGGTGTGCAACTATCTCGCGGCGGCCGCGGTGCTGCGCGCCGGCGAGCTGCTCGACGAAGCGACCGCGCGCGCGGTGCACCAGCTGGCCGACGAGGCGGCGACGCTGATCGGCGATTTCGACGAAGGGTTCTCGAACCGGCAGACGTGGAACAACGCCGCGCTCACGGCGATCGCCGTCTGGTTCGAGGACGAGGAGCTCGCCCGGCGCGCCATCGAGGGCTCCACGGGACTGCTCGCGCATCTCGGCCGCGGCTACGGCCGCGACGGCATGTGGTACGAGGGAGAGAACTATCACCTGTTCGCGCTGCGCGGCCTGCTGACCGCCTGCGGCTGGGCGCGCCTCGCCGGCGTGGACGTCGCCGCCGAGCCCGAGCCGGCGGCGCGCCTCGCCGCCGCGCTGCGCGCGCCCGCGCTGAGCGCGCTCCCCGATTTCACCTTCCCGGCCCGCAAAGACGCCCGCTACGGCGTCTCGCTCGCCCAACCCGCGTTCCTCGAGCTGTGGGAGATTGGGCTGGCGAGACTGGTGCGCGGTGAGCAGTACGCGGTGCGCGGGAATGACCTTCCCGCGTGGCTTCACGCCCTCTACGCTCAGCCAGGTCCTGAACCCGAGTTGTTGGAAGCCTATCTCCACGATATAGACCGCGCACCGCACACCGCGCACCGCGCACGCAGTTCACTGTCGTGGTGGTCGCTACTCGAGATGCTCCCGTCACTCCCGGACGTCGACGAGCCGTGGTCGCCGGGGAGCGTGCTGTTCGAGGATCAGGGCCTGGCGATTCTGCGAGCCGGCGGCCGCTGCGTGAGCCTCGAATGCGGCCCGTACGGCGGCGGACACGGGCATCCCGACCGCCTGCACCTGACCCTGCACGCGGATGGCGTGCACTGGCTGCCCGATCCGGGGACGGGCTCGTACGTGGCACCGGACCTCTTCTGGTATCGCTCCACGCTCGCGCACAACGCGCCGCGACTCGACGGCGCCTCGCAAGCGCCGGGCGACGCCGTCGCCGTCTGTTTCGACGTCCAGGAAGAGTGGTCGTGGGTACGGGCCCGGTTCGAAGACCTGGCCCGCACGGTCGTGGCAGGGCCCGACTACGTGGTGGACGTGCTCGAGCTGACCGGCAGCGAGGAGCGACTCGTGGAGCTCCCCTGGCATCTCGCCGGCCGGGGGGACGTCGCGAGCGGCGGACGCTGGGAGCCCGCCGATCTGTCGTCACCCGACGGATTCGTCACGCGGGTCGAGCGGTTCGTGCCGTCCGGGGGTGGGACCGCGTATCGGCTGTCGCACGCCGCGGCGCGGTGTGAGCTGACGCTCCACACGGTGTTCGACGGGGCGCTGCTGCGCGCCGAGGGTCCCGGCCTGCCGGACGAGAGCGGCCGCGCGACCTTTTACATCGCGCGCGTGCGCGCGCGCAACGCGCGCATGGTGACCGTGCTCGAGGTCCGCAGCGGCGCGCCCGTGGTCCAGGAGGTCCGGTCGCAGGGCGATGTCGTCACCGTCGAGACGCGTCACGGCAGCGACACGCACCGCCTGGCGGGCAGCGAGGCTGCGCCCGAATGGATCATCGAGGCGAGCGGCGGCACGCGCATCCTGCGAGGCGTCCGTCACCCGGAGCCGGCCTTCGCCCCGTTGCTCGAGCTGGAAGGCGCGCGGCCGGCGGTGGCGGCGGCCTTCCGCGTCCACAGTCCTCCCGCGCTCGACGGCACGCTCGACGGCTTCGAGGTCTCGGAGCCGCTGCAGCTCGCCCTGGAAGACCAGTACCGCCGCAGCGAGGAGCCCTATCCCGGGCCCGACGAGCTGGCGGCGCGCGCCTACGCCGGCTGGGACGATGCCGCGCTGTATCTTGCCGTGGATGTCTCCAAGCCGGAGCTCTGCTTCCGCGCCGCCGCGGCGCCGCCGCTCCGGCTCGACAACGAGCCCGATGACATCCATTCCGACGGCGTGCAGGTCTATCTCACCGGGGAGCGGCGGCGGGACCAGTGGTCGGGCCCGCACGCGGGCTATCTGGTCGTGCCGGATCCGGCCGGGCGGGGGCTGCGGGTCTCCGCGACGAGCGACGCCACGGGCGATCCGCGTAGTGTCACCGGCGCCTGGCGCGCCACCGATTCGGGCTATCGCGTGACGCTCCGGATCGCCTGGCCCGACCTGAGCGTGCGTCCGCACATCGGCGCGCGCATCGGCTTCGACCTGATCGTGAACGAGATGCTACCTGGCCGGATGCGGCGGGCGGGGCAGCTCGTCTGGAGCGGCGGCAACGGCTGGGTATGGCTGCGCGGCGACCGGCAGAGCCCGGCCCGATTTGGAACGCTCGAGCTCGTGACATGATCGTCGTCGTGCTGCATCAGCCGCAGGAGCTGGTCAACATCGCGCACGTGGTGCGGGCGATGAAGAACTTCGGCTGCCGCGACCTGCGGCTCGTCGAGCCGCGGGAGTACGACGCGCACCGCATCGCGGGCATCGCGCATCAAACCGAGGACGTGCTGGCGCGGGTGCGGCTGTGCGACACGCTGGATGCGGCGCTCGCGGATTGCGTCCACGTGGCCGGGTTCACCGCGCGCGGCCGCACGGCGAAACGCAATCTGCAGCGGCCGCGGGAGGCCGGGGCCGAGATCACCGTCCTGGACGCGGCGGCCGCCGGACCGATCGCGCTGCTGTTCGGCCGCGAAGACCGCGGCCTGCCCAACGACGCGCTGGACCGGTGCCACCGCGTGGTCACGATCCCCAGCGACCCCGGCTATCCCTCGCTGAACCTCGCCCACGCCGTCGTGCTGATGCTCTACGAGCTGGCGCTGGTCCGCGGCGCCGAGGCGCAGGCGTTCAAGCCGCCCCGGCGCCGCGCGGACCCTGCCGAACACGCGGAGCTCGAGCGGCTCTTCGCCGACGTGGCCCGCGCTCTCGCGGCCATCGATTTCTTCAAGACCCGCAACGTCGAGGGCGTGATGCGGACCGTGCGCGAGCTCGCGCACCGCACGCCGCTCGACGCGCGCGAGGCCAAGCTGCTGCGCGCCATGGCGATCGAGGTGGTCAAGTACGGTGAGCGACTCGCGCGTTCCGGGCTTCACGTCGACCGGTAGCAAGCGGCCGGAGGTGTTGTTCGGGCCCGATGCCGGGCCCGACGCGCCGCTGCGCCTCGCCCGCTCGCTGGGGTGCCGCGTCTGGGACGACGGCGGCCGCGAGTACGTCGACTACATCATGGGGCTCGGCGCCGTCGCGCTCGGCTACGGGCACCCGGTCGTGAACGACGCCGCGCGCCGCGCGATCGACGCCGGCGT
>JBOHSP010000388.1:0-3396 GCA_050733275.1 Gemmatimonadales bacterium | reverse complement strand
CCCTAGCCCCGAGCCCCTAGTCCCGAGCCCCTGAAAAGAGGAGCAAGGAATGACGACCAACGGCGCACTGATCAAGCTCGCAGCGTTGCGGAAGGTCTTCTACACCGAAGAGGTGGAGACCCACGCGCTGGCCGACATCCACCTCGAGATCCGGAAGGGCGAGTATGTCGCCGTCGCCGGGCCGTCGGGCTGCGGCAAGACGACGCTGCTGTCCATTCTCGGGCTGCTCGATTCGCCGACCGACGGCACATACCTGCTCGATGGCGAGCCGGTGGAGAACCTCACGGCGGCGCACCGCGCCCGGATCCGCAACCGGCGCATCGGGTTCATCTTCCAGGCCTTCAATCTGATCGGCGATCTCACCGTTTACGAAAACGTCGAGCTGCCGCTCACCTACCGCGGGATGCCGGGCGCGGAGCGGAAGCAGCGCGTGCTCGACTCGCTCGAGCGCGTGGGCATGGTGCATCGTCAGAAGCACTACCCGTCACAGCTCTCCGGCGGCCAGCAGCAGCGCGTGGCGGTGGCGCGCGCGGTGGGGGGCGACCCGGCCATTCTGCTCGCGGACGAACCGACCGGAAACCTCGACTCCGCCAACGGGGGGCAGGTGATGGAGCTGCTGCGGGAGCTGCACCGGGGCGGCGCGACGATCTGCATGGTGACGCACGATCCGCGGTATGCGCGGCATGCGGACCGGTCTATCCATTTGTTCGACGGCCGAGTGGTCGATGAAACAGGCGCTGGGGCTTTGGGGCCGGGGCCTGGTGAAACCCAAACCGTCCGGCCCCAGGCCCCAACCCCCAGGCCCTAGGCTCAGGCCCATGTTCCAGGACCTGCGCTACGCCGTTCGCTCGCTCGCCAGGAGCCCCGGCTTCACCAGCGTCGCGGTGATCACCCTGGCGCTCGGCATCGGCGCCGCCACTGCGATCTACACGGCGCTCGAACGCGTAGTGCTGGACCCGCTGCCCTATCCCCGCGCCGATCGCCTGGTGCGTCTCAAGAGCGCAGTCCCCGGCGTCGCGCCCGGCAGAGAGTGGGACGTTTCGGAAGGCGCTTGGTGGTTCTTCGGCGAGCAGGCGAAAACGATCGACGTGCTGGGCGCCTATGATCGTGCGGCCGCCAACGTGCTCGGTCCCGATGGGCCGGAGCGGGCGCGCATTGCGGAAGTGACCGCGGGCACGCTGCGAATGCTGGGCGCGCGGCCGGCGCTCGGCCGGCTCATTGACGGGCAGGACGACGATCCTGGCGGCCCCCGGGTGGCGGTGCTTTCGCACGGCTACTGGCGACGCGCGCTGGGCGGCGACGCAGGCGTCATCGGGACGACGATCAGTATCTATGAGCAGCCGTATGAGATCATCGGTGTGATGGTCCGCGATTTCGAGTTGCCCCCGGAGGCGGGTGTCCCCGCGGCCATGCTCGGAACCGACATCTGGCTGCCGCTGCGCCTGAATCCCGCCGGCCCGTTCTGGAACACGCACACGGCGTTTCGGACCATCGCTAGCCTGAAGTCCGACATCCCCGTCACAGCGGCGCAGGCGGACCTGGACCGGCTCACCGCCCGGCTGCCGGAAGCCGTCCCGACGGCCTACCGCCCAGGCTTCATGGAGCGGTATGGCTTCGCGACGCGCGTCTATCCGCTCAAGACGTATGTCGTCGGCGAGATCGCGGGCACCTTGTGGATCCTCTTCGGCGCCGTCGGCATCGTGCTGGCGATCGTGTTCGCCAACGTCACCAACCTGTTCCTCGTCCGCGCGGAAGCCCGGCGTCGCGACGTGGCAATACGGACTGCACTCGGCGCCAATACTGCCGCCATTGCTCGCTACTTCTTCACGGAGAGCCTCGTGCTCGCCGCCGCGGGCGGAGGCATCGCATTGCTCGTCGCCTTTTGGGGCGTGGACGCGCTCGCCACGCTTGCGCCCGACGGGATCCCACGCCTCGAAGGAGTTCGGCCCGACGGCAGTGCCGTGCTGTTCGCGCTCGGCCTCGCGTTCCTCGGCGCCATCGTCCTCGCGGCCTTCGCGACACTGCGGGCGCGGCAATCCCTCCGCGCGGGCGAGCTCGTCGAGGGGAGCCGGGCGCAGACGGTCGGCCGCGAGCGCCAGCGCGTGCGTTCCGGGCTCCTGGTCGCTCAGGTTGCCCTCGCCCTGGTCCTGGTCGTGTCCGCCGGGCTCTTGCTCGAGAGCTTCCGGCGCCTGCGCGCGGTGGACCTCGGCATTCGCGCCGACGGCGTGCTCACGGCCCAGCTAGTTCTGCCGTACACGAGGTACGACAGCATTCCCAAGATGTGGCGCTTCTACGATGCCGCACTCCAACGCGTGCGCGCGTTGCCCGGCGTCGAAGCAGCGGGGCTCACGACCAGCCTGCCCTTGAGTGGGGGATTCGGCTGCACGGTGCAGGGATTCGAAGATGCCGCGGTGTACCAGCGAGTCGCTGACGCCGAGAGCACCACGTGCGCGGGGCAGGAGCCAACGTCTCCCGGCTACTTCGAGGCGATGGGCATTCCGGTTCTGCGCGGGCGCGGACTGACGCAGGCCGATCTCGACCATCCGGAGCGCGGCGCCGTCGTCGTGAGCAAGGCGTTCGCCGAGCGGTTCTGGCCGGGCGAGGATCCGATCGGCAAGGGTGTGGGTCCGAACGGCAACACGAACCAGCAGTTCTATCGAGTCGTCGGAATCGTTGGCGACGTCTACGGGAGCGAGCCAGGCGGCGAACGCGGGCTCGCGATCTATTACCCAGTGCTGCGCATTCCGGGGACTGGGGGATACTGGCCGAACCCGATGACCCTCGTGGTCAGGACCGGGCTTGCCGACCCGCTGTCGCTGTTGCCGGCGCTGCGGCGGGCCATCCAGGGCGTCGATCCCGCCATACCACTCGCCGACGTGGAGCTGATGGAGACGTTCGTGGACCGCTCCATGGCGCGCGTGTCGTTCGCCATGGTGCTGCTCGCGATCGCCGGCATGACGGCGCTGCTGCTCGCCGCGGTGGGACTCTACGGCGTCGTCTCGTACCTCGTGACGCGGCGCACCAGCGAGATCGGGGTGCGCATGGCGCTGGGCGCCGAGCCGAAGCAGGTGGCGCGTCTCGTCGTGGATGGAGCGCTGAGGCTCGCGCTCGTGGGAGCCGGCATCGGGGCGGTCGCGGCACTCGGGGCGACGCGGGTGCTGCGCGGACTGCTCTACGGCGTCGAGCCCACGCACCCGCTCGCCTACCTCGTGGCCGCGGCGATCCTCGGCGCCGTCGCGGCGCTGGCGGCATATCTCCCCGCTCGTCGCGCGGCGCGGATCGATCCGGTGGAGGCTCTTCGGTATGAGTAGCGCTCTCGTGTCGCTCCGCGACCTCGAGAAATCCATCCCGCTCGGCGGCGGCCGAGTGTTCCTGCTGCGCCAGATTACGCTCGAC
>JBOHSP010000387.1:0-4441 GCA_050733275.1 Gemmatimonadales bacterium | reverse complement strand
CCCCAGGCCCCAGGCCCCACAGTTTCACCCTCCGTTACGCGCCGCACTTCGGAATGTTCAGGCATCTGGGCGGAGAGGACCCGGTGGCCCAGATCGAGTTCATCGCCGATCAGGGATTCACCGCGCTCGAAGACAACGGCATGCGCGGGCGCCCCGTGGCCGAGCAGGAGCGGATCGCGAGAGCGATGGCGCGGCGCAATGTGGCGATGGGGGTGTTCGTCGCGCATACGATCGGCTGGAACGAGCCGAACATCACGACGGCTGATGTGAGCAAGCGCGAGGCCTTCTTGCGCGAGATCCGCGAGTCGGTCGACGTCGCCCGACGTGTGCGGGCCAAGTGGATGACTGTGGTACCGGGGCGCGTCGACCCGCGGCTCGATCTGGACTATCAGACCGCGAACGTCGTCGATGCGCTCAAGCGGGCGGCGGATATCCTCGCGCCGCACGGCTTCGTGATGGTCATGGAGCCCCTGAACACATTGCGCGACCACCCGGGCCAGTTCTTGACCCGCATCCCCCAGGCCTATCTGATCTCCAAAGCCGTGGCCAGTCCCGCCTGCAAGATCCTGTTCGACATGTACCATCAGCAGATCACCGAGGGGAACCTCATCCCCAACATCGATCTCGCCTGGGACGAGATCGCGTACTTCCAGATCGGAGACAATCCGGGACGCAAGGAACCCGGAACGGGCGAGGTCAACTGGCGGAATGTGTTCCGGCACATTCGGGAGAAGCGGTACACCGGCATTCTGGGTATGGAGCACGGCAACTCGCTGCCGGGCGCCGAGGGGGAGCGGGCGGTGATCGAGGCGTACATCGCCGCGGATGGCGCGAGGACCTGAGGGGCGCGGTCGTCCTGG
This sequence comes from Gemmatimonadales bacterium, assembly GCA_050733275.1. Classification (GTDB taxonomy): domain Bacteria; phylum Gemmatimonadota; class Gemmatimonadetes; order Gemmatimonadales; family GWC2-71-9; genus 20CM-2-65-7. The sequence continues at coordinate 3,581 of JBOHSP010000387.1, read as the reverse complement.
CGCTTCACGGTTCACGGACGATGCGGAATCCGACGAACGGCGCATCCGCCAGCCACCAGCGGCTTTTGGGAAACTGCGGATCGGTTTCGTTCCAGGCGGGCGTCTGCCGCTCTCGCGTGGTCGGGTTCACCCGGTCCGGCGGGTCGGCCCACGACCCGCCGCGCACGAGCGGTGTGCCGTCCGCGCCCGTGACCCACTCCGCCACGTTGCCGAGCACATCGTGCAGCCCCAGCGCGTCGGCCGTCTTCGTACCCGTTCGACGCGTCGTCGCGCCGGCGTTGCCCGCGTGCCAGGCGAGCGAATCGCGACGCTGTGGACTCAGGATCGAGTCGCTCCCGAGGCCCAGCAGCGCGGCGCGCGTCCATTCTTCATCAGTTGGCAGGCGGTAGCGCTTGCCGGTCTTGGCGGAAAGCCAGGCGCAGTAGGCTTGCGCCGCGGCGTACGTCATGCCGATCGCCGGATAGCCCCGGTGGCCAAAGCCGCGGTCCGGCGCGCCGTAGGGTCGACTCGGCCGGCCGGTGGCATCCACCCCGGCGGTGCGGTCGGCGGCGGGAAGATCGAGCCGGAACGCCCACACGTCATACTCATCCCACGTAACCTCGGTTTTGCCAATCCAGAATGCTCGACCTCCCGCCGTGCTCGCGGGGACGGGGATCATGTCGAAGCGGACCAGCGTGCCGGGAATGGAATCGGATTCCACCGGATTCTGCACGAGCAGCAAGAGCAATAGGTTGCCGGCGATGTACATACGGGCATGGCTCCCGGTTGTGAGTACGTGCTTCGCGTGCGCGATCCACGCTTCGCGCGCGCCGCAGATCCACCGCGAGTTTGTCGAACTGCACATGGGCGTTGCGGTGCGGATTCAAGTGTACGCCGCAGACGACGCAACGGCGCGTGTGGCGGCGCGTGCCGCATACGCGCGAATCGCCCAGCTGGAAGATGTCATGAGCGACTACCGTCCCGCGAGCGAGGTCCGGCGCCTTGCAGACCAGGCCGGCAGTTGGGTTCCGGTCAGCGAGCCCTTGTTCGCGGTGTTGGTGCGGGCGCTCGAGCTTGCCCGACGATCCCATGGTGCCTTCGATCCCACGGTCGGGCCGTACGTCGAGCTGTGGCGTCGCGCCAGGCGCACGGGGCGGCTCCCCAACCGGGAGGAACTCGACTCCGCCGCCACGCGCGTGGGCTGGACAAAAGTCCAAGTCGATTCGGCGACCCGCTCCGTACGGCTCGCCGTCTCCGGCATGCGAATCGATCTCGGTGCCATTGCCAAGGGGTACATTCTCGATCAGGCGTTGCTCGCGCTCCGTCGGCACGGTGTGACACGGGCGCTGCTCCAGGCCGGTGGCGACATCGTTGCCGGCGCTCCGCCACCGGGCCGCGCCGGCTGGTGCATAGAGGTACCCGGGGCCGGCCCCGCGGTGCGCGCTCGTGCCGCAGCGCTGGCGCATGCCGCCCTCGCCGTGTCCGGCGATGCGGAACAGTTCGTCATCGTGGCCGGCGTGCGGTATTCGCACGTGGTCGATCCCCACACGGGCGTTGGCCTGACCAACCAGAAGCAAGCCGTTGTGGTGGCCGCGGACGGCGCCACCGCCGACGGCCTCGCGAGCGCCCTCACGGTGCTGGACGACGCCCGAGGAGCCGGGCTGCTGCGCTCGTATTCCGGCGTCGTAGCCGACGTGCGCCGCGGCGAGAATAGGGGCACGCATGGACGTGTGTGTAGGGGCACGGCATGCCGTGCCCCTACCAACCAACCGCCGTGCCCCCGTTGATCCCAGCATGTGCGCGGCTACGTGGAGGACTCGGGCGAAGGGCGCTGGACGGTGGAAGAGGCGATGCGCCTGGAAGAATCGTTCGGCGCAAGGTGATCGCCGCGCTGCGCCGCGAGTTCGGTGGGCATGCGGTGCAGAAGAAGTGACGGAAAGTGTTGCGGCCTCGCCACAGGGTTGCCGAATGGGTTGCCTGAATGGAGTTTTCGATACACCCCTCGCACGGTGGTGCATTATGCGCTCGAACATTGCCGCGGCAGTCGGGTTGGTGGTCTTCCTACCTGTTGTGGGCCAGGCTCAAGAGGTCTCATCCCCGAGGCTGGGTGATCGTCTGTCTTTCAACGCCGGCGTGACGCGGACGTATGTCTCCGGAACCCCTGGCGATTGGCTGAGGGGCTTTCACCTCCGCGCCGAGTACCATCTCGTGGCGCCTGAGCGCGTCCTGGGGCTGAGCGTCAACCTGGGAGGGTTCTGGACGCTGAACCAGCGGTATTCGGGTCCCACGATCGTCTACGGCGACGGGACGACGTTCGAGTTCGATGCGCGGACGCTGGGATTGGAGCTCGGCGTGACCGGGTCCGTCACCCCGTGGCCCCGCGGCCCAGTGTCGCCCTACGTCCTGCTGGGGATGTCCCGCTGGCAAGAGTGGTCCCATGGTGGGGGCTACTACGGCCGTCCCGATAGCACCGCCACGGGGTTCGTCCCGCGATTTGAAAACTCGTACGGGACCTTCGCGGCGGTCACCGGCGTGGGCCTGCAGGTTCGTATCGGTGGGCGGCTGGTTCAATTCGAGTATCGGCAGGTGGCTGGCCGGCAGGACATGCTCGGCGTGGGTACGGCGTTGCGGTTTTAGGTGCTGCACATGACAGCGGGCCCGCAATCGCTGACCGCGCCTTCCCTGGCGCTCGAGCTCACCGCCCTCACGATCCTTCTGTTCATCGGTGCCTGCCGGTCGACTGGCGAGCCCGAGCGACCCGTGACGTTGCTCGTGACCAACGCCACGTGTGCCACGGGCGCCTGCCAGCCGATCGACATGCGCGGGCTACTCCCCACGCTCAACGTGCCGCAACCGATCGGGGGCTTGCTCGACCTCGGCCGGGTCGAGGACCCCACCGCCTGCCTGACCATCCCGCCCTCCTACACGCTCACGGTGAGCAGTCCAACCGAGACGACGACGATGACGTGGACCGTGCACGATCCTGTCTCGCTTCACGCGTTCGCCGTACCGTTTGAGCCCGTCGGCTCGACAGTCGAGTTTGTGCCGGCGAGCTCGGCGGGCTGGAGCGTGATTTTCCCGAGCGATGGGAATGCGGGAACGCTCAGAGCCGCGAGTGCGTGCGCATCATAGGTCCTTGACCACCTGACCTCCGTCGCCGGCGCGCCGTAGCGCTCTTCTGATTGCGCCGTTCGCCGTGCGCGTGCCTGATGCCGCCGCGCGTAGATTACGGCATGCATGTCCCTGTGATGGGCCGTAGCTCGCTCCGTGCCTGCCGACGGCCTGCATAGCATCGCCCACCAGCGACTCGCGAATCAGCTCGTCACGCGGCCGGCGCGACGGGATCCTGCCGGCGTTGTCGCCTGGCTCGGCGCGGTGCAGGCACAGGAGTTTGGGTACGCGAAGTGGGCCCTCGGCCTGCGGCTGCCGGCCGGCAGCACCGAGGCGCGGATCCAGCGCGCGCTCGACGCCGGGCGCATCCTCCGCACGCACGTCCTGCGCCCCACCTGGCACTTCGTCACGCCGGCCGACATCCGCTGGATGCTCGAGCTCAGCGCCGCCAGTGTCCATCGCCGCATGGCGACGTACGACCGCCGGCTGGG
>JBOHSP010000386.1:0-9218 GCA_050733275.1 Gemmatimonadales bacterium | reverse complement strand
AGCGCGTCGCAGCCGCGCTGCGCCACGACCCGCGCCACCGCTTCCCCCGGCGTGCCGTGCTCGAGGTGCGTCTCGAACGCGACGCCCTGTAACGACAGCGCCGCCTCGGCCTGGCCCACGACCATTGTGCCCATCGCCCGGTCGATCGTCGCGTGGATGACGTGCACGGTGCCGGCCGAAATACTCGCGAAGCGCGCGGCCAGGGCGAGCGCCCGCAGGCTCGTCTCGCGGCCGTCGAACGCCACCGCGCACACCCGCATCGCCGAGGGCGCGGCGCCGCCGCACACGATCACGGTGCGTTCGGCCGTCCGGATCAACGCCGTCACCGTGGTGCCGAGCACCCCGCTGCCGCCGTTGCCGGCGTACCGGCCGCGGCGCCCCACGAGCACCGCATCAGCGTTGCGCGCCAGGGCCGCCAGCTCCACCTCGGGCCGGCCCTCGCGCGTCACGATCTCGACGCCGAGACCGCTCGCGCTCACCCGGGCGCGCGCCTGCTCGAGCACCTCGCCGCTGTCGCTGCGCCGCTGCCGCGGCGGCCGGGCGGCCTCCGGCTGCCGCACGTAGGCGACGACCAGCGTCGCCTCGAAGCGACGTCCCAGGACGATCGCCTGCTCCAGCGCCTGCGCCGCGGCGCCGCCGCCGTCCAGTCCAATCAGCAGGCGCGTGAACATGAAATAGGAGCTCGCCTCAGGGCAGCACAGCAAAACTCTCAAGGTCGCGCAGCTGGAACGCGAGCACCTCGCCGGTCATCGGCAGGCGCCCGGAGAGCACGTCGTCCCGGCCGACCGAGTCCAATCGTTCCGCCACTACCACATATTCGGTGCCGCGACGCCGCAGCGCTACCCGGCGGCGCTCCCGCACGGCGCGCTCCAGCGCATCGAGCGCCTCGGGCGTCAACGCGCGGTACTCGGGGATCGCCGCCACGACGTCTACGATACGGCGATTCGTCCCGCCTCGCCCGCGACGATGCGGCCCACGCGCGCCGCCGCCGGCGTGCCCTCCCGGCGCAGCCCCTGGACGAGGGCGTCCACCGCGCCCGGCGCCACGGCGATCAGGAGGCCCCCCGACGTCTGCGCGTCGTGCAGCAGCACGCGTATGCTCTCCGACACGGCCGCGGCGAAGTCGACGCGGCCGGCGAGCGCCTCGCGGTTGCGCTGCGTGCCGCCCGGAATCGCACCCCGGGCGGCGAGGTCCGCCGCACCGGCCAGCAGCGGCACGGCGGACGAGTCCAGCTCCGCGGCGCCGCCGCTGGCGACCAGCATGTTGTGCAGATGCCCCAGCAGGCCGAAACCGGTAACGTCGGTCGCGGCGTGGACGGCCGCGCCGGCGGCGAGCATCGCGCGGGCGGCGCCGGCGTTGAGCGTCGTCATCGAGCGCACGGCCTCCGCCAGATCCGCGGCCCCCAGCAGATCGCGCTTCAGCGCCGTCGTGAGCACGCCCGTGCCCAGCGGCTTCGTGAGCACGAGTGCGTCGCCGGCGCGGGCGCGGGCGAGCGTGACGATGCGATCGGGGTGCGCTTCCCCGATCGCCACCAGGCCGTACTTCGGCTCGGGATCGTCCACCGAATGCCCGCCGACCACGAACGCCCCGGCCTCGCGGGCGACGTCCGCCCCGCCACGCAGCACGTCGCCGAGCAGCTCGAACGGCAGCTTGTCGCGCGGCCACCCCACCAGGTTCAGCGCGATCAGCGGCGTGGCGCCCATCGCATACAGATCCGAGAACGCGTTGGCTGCGGCGATGCGCCCATAGTCGTACGGATCGTCCACGATGGGCGTGAAGAAGTCCACCGTCGCGACCAGGGCGCGGTCGGGCGCCAGACGATACACGGCGGCGTCGTCCCGCGTCGAGGCATCGACCAGGATGCGTGGATCCGCAAGGGTCGGCACGTGGCGCAAGACCTGCGCCAGCTCGGCAGCGCCGAGCTTACAGGCTCAGCCCGCGCCGTGCGAGAAGGCCGTCAGCCGGATGGTGGACATGAGTCCACCGAAGATAGCTACGACAGACGCCAGGCGAGGACGCCGCCGGCGGCGACGTAACGCGCGACATCGAGCGCGGCCCGCGCCAGTACCCGCTGCCGGCCGGCCAGATCGGGCTGCGCGGGCAGGAGCAAGCGCCGCGGCAGGGCCACGAGCAGCCCGACGAGCAGGAAAAGCAACCACCACCCGCCCGCGCCCAGCGAATCGAACCACAGCGCGGCAAACAGCGTCAGGCCGAGCGCTTCGCCCGCGCGCCAGCCCAGCTCGGTGCGCTCGCGCGGCGCCGGGATCGGCGGTACGAGCGCGAACAGCAGGGCGACGGCGCCCCAGGCGAGCAACAGGCGGGTGAGTGTCATCGCGGGTCGGACCCGGCCGTCCGGCCGTCCGGCCGGCCGCCCGTCCGACGCGTCACCGCCACGCCGCCCGCACCGAATCCGGCCGGATGATGCGCCCCCGGACCATGACCCAGGCGATGTTGCGCGTCGCCAGGATGTCGCGCACCGGATTGGCGTGCAGCACGACCAGGTCGGCGACCTGTCCGGGCGCGATCATGCCCAGCGAGTCGGCGCGCAACAACTGCGCGGCGTGCCGCGTCGCCGCGGTGATCGCTTCGAGGGGCGTGAGCCCGGCCTCGACGAGCAGCGCCAGCTCCTCGTGCAGCGAGTATCCCGGGATGAGGAGCTGATTGGCGGCGTCCGAGCCGGCCACGATGGCTCCGCCGGCGCGCTTGAACTCGCGCACGAACTGATCCTGGCGCCGCCGCGAGCGGCGGAACGCGTCGAAGTGCGGGGATCGCCAGCCGGTGCGCCGCAGCAGGCTGGACACGCCGCGCACGCTGGCGGCGTCCTCCGGCACGTCTTCCATGCCGGGCCGCGTCAACAACAGCGGGTTGTCGAGCCGGGACAGCATCTCGTGGAGCACCAGTGTCGGCACGACGACGACGCGGGTCTGCGCCAGGGCGCGGGCGGTCCGCGCCACGACGGCCGAATCGAGCGCGGCCCACGCCTGCTCTTCGGCCGTCCAGCCGGGCAGGAACGCGTCGTGCGCCCGCACCACCGCCCGGTTGCCCGCCGCCTGCACGACGCCGGCCATGTGCTCGATCGACGCGACGCCGGCGCGCGCCGCGGTGAGCGCGTCGATCTTTCCCAGGTGCGCCGCGACGGGCAGGCGCAGCGACGTGGCCTCCTCCAGCAGCGGCCGCAGCAGGTTGGCCGTGAGGCGGGTGTAAACCTTGACGTAATCGGCGCCGGCGACGGCGCGTTGCCCCACGGCCCGCCGCGCCTGCGACGCGGTTCCCACCGCCGTGGCGTTGGGATACGTGGGGCGCGGGCCATCGATCATGGCGCCCGCCGCGAACATGCGCGGCCCGATGATGGAGCCGAGATTGAGCGCGCGCTTCAGGGCGAGCGTCGAGTCCATCGGGCCGTGCAGATCGCGAACGGTCGTCACGCCCCAGACGAGATAGCGGGGCACCGCCCAGCGCTCCACGTGCGCGTGCCCGTCGATCAGGCCCGGGATGATCGTCTTCCCGATCAGGCTGATCCGCTCGGCGTCCCGCGGCACCGGGATTTCGTTGACGCGCGCCACGGCCCCGATGTGCCCGTCGCGGACGATGATCACGGCGTCGGTCGTGGGCGGGCCGCCGCTGCCGTCGATCAGGGTGGCGCCCTCGAGGACGATGACGCGCTCCGATGACGAACCGCAGCCGAGCGCCAGCAGCAGGACGCCCAGACGAGCGGACGCCCGGACGGCCGCTATCCACCGTCGCCACTGGGCGTCCGGGCATCCGGCCGCCCGGGCGTCAGTCATCAGGATCGCTCGACGTGTGGTCGTGCAGGATGCGCCAGCGCGTTCCCTGCCGCTGCAGCACCAGCGTGAACGGTCCGCTCGCGACGACCGAATCGCCCCGCAGCAGGCGGAACCGCGCCGTCGCGAAGGCGATGTCGGGAGTCAGCGCGCGCACCCGCAGCGCCTCGAAGGCGAGCGAGTCGCGCGACTTGCCGGGAGCGAAGTAATTGGCGTGGTAGCGGTCGTAGAGCTGCTGCCAGCCGTACTGCACGCGCGCGCCCGACACGTAGCTCGTGAGGGAATCCCGCGCGTAGTCACTCATGAAGCCGGCGAGGTCGCCGCGATTCCAGTCGGCGGCCGACCGCGCCAGCATGTCGGCGATTGCTTGCTGCGGGTCGCCCGGCTGCGGCGGCGCGGCACAGCCGGCGCATGCGAGCAACGAGAGCATCGACGTCCAACGCTGCACGCTCGTCCTCCTAACGAGTCGCGGGAGCGCCTCGTGTGACGCTCCCGCGGTCTCGGAACCCTCGTTGGCCTACCGGCGCCGTCTCTTCTTGGTCGCCTTCTTTTTCTTCGCGCTCTTTTTCTTCGCGCTCTTCTTCTTCGCGCTCTTCTTCCGCGCCTTGGGTCGCGCCTTCTTGGCGGCCTTCTTCTTCTTCTTTGCCTTGCGCGCCTTCGGCCGGGCGGGCGCGCGCGTTTCCTCCCGCCGCGGTGCCGGAGCAGGGGCGGGCATAGGGCTCGGGGGCGGCGCCGAGGGCATCATCGGATCCATGAATCCCGGTCCCGGCCAACTGCTCTCCATGTTCTCCATCGGCTCGAGCATCGGATCCTCTCCTCCGCTGGTTTGGGCTGGGCGGCTGAACGGCGCCTATAGCTTATCGCGCGATTGCGACCCCGCAAGTGACGCGCGCTACCGGCTGCCGGGGCAAGGGTTGCCGCGCCGGCCGTGACAAGTTGGCTTGACAACGCCATTTAGCAAGACGTAGGTTCGCCGAGCCATGACCATCCGCGGTCTCCTCGCTGTGCTCCCGGGCGTCCTTGGCCTCGTGGGCGTCGCCCGCGCGCAAAACGTCGCCGAAGTCCAGGTGGCACCCCCATCCATCACGATCCAGGTGGGCGAGCGCAGCGGCCTGCTGGCCACCGCCTTCGACCGGATCGGCAACGTCATCCCGACCGTGCGCTTCGTCTGGTCTTCCAACAACGTCAACGTAGCGCGTGTCGACAACAGTGGTACGGTCACCGGCATCGGCACCGGCGTAGCGCTCATCGAGGCGCGCGTGGGCTCGCGCCGCGGGCAGGCGGCGGTGCAAGTCGTTGGCGGAAGCGAACCTGCGGAACGGCCCGGTGCCCCACCGGCCACCCCACCCCCACCACCCCCCGCGGCGCCCGGGCCGCCCGCACCCCCGGCGCCCGATCCCTTGGCCGACCAGCCGCCGGGCACGGGACCGGCGGCGGCGCTGCGGATCGAGCCGGGCGTCGTCTATCTGCTGCCGTCCGAGAACACCCGGGTCGCGCCGCGGGCCCTGCGCGCCGACGGGATGCCGGCCGCACCGGTGGCGGTGACCTGGAAATCGCTGCGGACGGATATCGCCAGCATCGACCCGAACGGGAACGTCGTCGCGCTGATGCCCGGCCAGGGCACCATTCAGGCGACGGCACCGGGAGGCCTCACGACCACCGCGCCGGTCGTGGTGCAGTCCGCGGACTTTGCGATCCGGCAGGCCTCCCCGCTGCGGCTGTCGCCGGGCGACACCGACACGTTGCAGGTGATCGTGCCCTCGCAGGACGGGCGGCCGGTCAATCGCAACGTCTTGCAGTGGTCTTCGAACGACCACGCGGTCGCCCGGGTCACGCCCGCAGGCGTCGTGACGGCCGTGGGTCCCGGGAGGGCGATCCTGACGGTGTCGGGCCTGCTGCAGACCCGCACCCTGGAGGTGCTCGTTCATCGCGTCGCCACGAGCATGGCCATCAGACCGTCGCGCGCCCCCGAGGTGCAGGTGCCACTATCGGCGTCGCTGCGGTTCGCGGCCGAGGCGCTCGCGGCCGACAACACGCCCATACCGGAGGCGCCGCTGCGCTGGAGTGTGGCCGATGCCGCGATCGCGTCGCTCGCGGTCGACAGCGGTGGCGGCGGGGCCACCCTCACCGGGCGCGCGGTCGGCAAGACGCAGCTCACCGTCCGCGGGCCGGGAGCCGGATTGTCGGTCACCTGGAACATCGCGGTGATCGCGGGCGCGGTGAAGTTCGCGCAGCCGCGCGTCGGCCTCGGCCTGAACCAGCGGCATACGCTGCGCGGGAATTATGCGGACGAGCAGGGCGCCGTCATCGGTCCGGCGACGGGCCTGCAGTGGAGCAGCGACAATCCGCAGGTCGCGACGGTCGCCGAGGACGGCACGGTCACGGGCGCCGGGTACGGCCATGCGCGCATCACCGCGGTCGCGCCGGGCGGCAAGACCGTCTCGGCGGACGTGTACGTGGTCGGGGAGATCGTCGTGGCGAGCTCGCGGGCCGCCGGGAAGTTCCAGTTGTATGCCGCGGAGCGCGCCAATCTTGCGCAACTCCACCGGGTCGCCGCGCCCGGCGACACGCTGAGCGCCGCGGAACCGGCGTTCTCGCCCGACGGCTCGCGCATCGCCTTCGTCTCCACGTCGCCCGGCAACGCCGAGATCTACGTGATGCACGCCGACGGCTCGGCGCCGACCCGGCTCACCACCGATCCGCAGGCGGACGGCCACCCCGTGTTCACGCCGGACGGACAGACGATCGTGTTCCAGTCGTCCCGGACGGCGGGCCGGAGCCAGATCTGGGCGATGGCGGCGGACGGCTCCGGCCCGACCCAGCTCACGCGCGACTCGGTGAACATGGCACCCGCCGTGTCGCGCGACGGGCAGACGATCGCGTACGTGTCGGTGCGGGACCGGCGCCCCGACATCTGGCTGATGTCGCGGGACGGAGCCAATCAGCGCGCGTTCACGCGCACGCGCGACGTCAGCGAGACCGAGCCCCGGTTCCTGCGCGACGGCTCGCTCGCCTACATCGTGGAGCGGCGGGAGCGAAACCGGACGGTGCAGCAGGTCGTCAAGGCGGACCTGACGACGGGCGCGACCACCCCCCTCACCGGCACCGATTTCGCGATCGCGTGGTTCGCCGCCTCGGCGTCCGGCGATCTGCTGGCGCTGGGCGTGAACGCGCGGCCCGACGACCGGCGCAATCCGTCGTGGCGCGTGTACATCCTGCCGGTCGCCACGGGCACGCCCATTCCGATGCCGACCAGCGGCGCGGAGCAGATGCAGACGCCCACCTTCCGACCGTAGGGGAGGGCGCGGGTGCGCGCCTGCGTGCTGACCGCCTTCGGCGGTCCCGGGTTCACCAAGCTCGCCATTACCGACGTTCCCGACGCGCCCGCGCCGCAGCCGGGCGAGGTGCGGGTCGCGGTCCGCGCGGCGGCGCTCAACCACCTCGACCTGTTCGTGGCGCAGGGACTGCCCGGTGCCGCGGCGCGCCTGCCGCACGTCCCGGGCGCCGACGGCGCGGGCGTGGTGGAGTCCGTGGGCGCCGGCGTCACGGGGCTCCGCGCCGGCGATCCCGTGATCATCAACCCCGGCATCTCCGATTACACGTGCGAGTTCTGCCGCGCCGGGGAGCACTCGCTGTGCGTGTCGTACCGGCTGCTGGGCGAGCACCTCCCCGGCACGTTCGCCGAGCTCGTGACGGTGCCGGCGCACAACCTCCAGCGCGTTCCGCAGTTGCCGCGGCCGCTGGCGTGGGCGGAGGCGGCCGCGTTCTCGCTCGTGACGCTCACGGCGTGGCGGATGCTCGTGACGCGGGCCCGCGTCCAGGCGGGCGAATGGGTGCTAGTGTGGGGCATCGGCGGCGGCGTGGCGCTCACCGCGCTGCGCATCGCGAAGCTCCACGGGGCGCGGGTCATCGCCACCTCGTCGGACGACGCGAAGCTCGCCACCGCCCGCGAGCTGGGCGCGGACGTGACGTTCAACCACCGCACCGGGAAGGTCGCCGACGAAGTGCGCGCGCTGACCGGGAAGCGCGGCGTGGACGTCGTGGTGGAGAACGTGGGCGCGGCGACGTGGGACGACTCGCTGCGCTGCCTGGCCCGCGGTGGGCGCCTCGTCACCTGCGGCGCCACCACCGGTCCCCAGGTCGGCCTCGACCTGCGGCGGCTGTTCTGGCACCACTGGAGCCTGCTCGGGTCCACGATGGGCAATGCCGCCGAGTACGCCGAGATCGTGCGGCGGCTCGGTGCAGGGGAGCTCAGGCCAATCGTGGATCGGGTGTTCCCGTTGAGTGACGCGCGGCAAGCATACGAGCGGCTCGCCCGGGCAGAGCAGCTCGGCAAGGTTGTAGTGGAGATCTCAAAGGAGTAGGACAGGCACTACTAGACGCATAGACGCGACAGCGGACGCATAGACGGACAGTCCACGGGACCACCCCCACGAGGCTTGTCCTGCTTACTGTTACACCGATCCCCGCTGCTGCGTCTGTGCGTCTAGTCGTGCCTGTCCCCAGTTGCTTTTTAACCGTAAGTGGTTAATTTTTAGGGACTTACACCAACTCTTATGACTGGTCCCATCGTCCGCGATCGCATCATCCCCCGCCTCATCGAAGATGAGCTGAAGGAGTCGTTCCTCGACTATTCGATGAGCGTCATCGTGCAGCGCGCGCTGCCCGATGTGCGCGACGGGCTCAAGCCCGTGCACCGCCGCATCCTCTACGCGATGCACGAGCTCGGCCTGGTGCCCGGCCGGCCGTACAAGAAGGCGGCGACCGTCGTCGGCGACGTGCTCGGCAAATACCATCCGCACGGCGACATCGCCGTCTACGACTCGCTGGTGCGCATGGTGCAGGACTTCTCGCTGCGCTATCCGCTGATCGACGGGCAGGGGAACTTCGGCTCGGTCGACGGCGACTCGGCGGCCGCGTACCGCTACACCGAAGCGCGGCTGACGCGTATCGCGATGACGATGCTGGAGGACATCGACAAGAACACCGTCGATTTCGTCCCCAACTTCGACGACCGGCTGCAAGAGCCCACGGTCCTTCCCGGGCGGCTCCCGAACCTGATCGTGAACGGGTCGGCGGGCATCGCGGTCGGCATGACGACCAACGTCCCGCCGCACAACCTCGGCGAAGTCGTCCAGGCGATCGTACACCTCGTCGACCACCCGACTGCCGGTATCAAAGACATCCGGAAGTTCGTCAAAGGTCCCGACTTTCCGACCGGCGCGATTATCTACGGCCGGGACGGCATCAAGGAGTGCTACGACAAGGGCCGTGGCCGGATCGTGATTCGCGCGCGGGCGGTGGCGGAGGAGAAGGAGTCCACCGGCAAGCAGCAGATCGTCGTGACGGAGTTCCCCTATCAGGTGAGCCCGGAGCGGGTGCACGAGCAGATCCGCGATCTGGTGCTCGCCAAAAAGCTCGAGGGCATCTCCGACG
>JBOHSP010000385.1:0-4684 GCA_050733275.1 Gemmatimonadales bacterium | reverse complement strand
AAGCAGGCCAGGAAGCCGAAGACCAAGAAAGGGAGCCGGTAAGTGGGCCAGAAAACGCATCCCTATGGATTCCGCCTGGGCATCGTGAAGCAGTGGCGCTCGCGCTATTTCGCCCGGCACAACTTTCCCGAGCTCCTCAAGGAAGACGAGCTCGTGCGGAAGTATCTCAAGACGCGCCTCAGCCACGCGGCGATTGCCGATGTGCACATCGAGCGCAAGCCGGGCAAGGTGACGGTCACGGTGCACACCGGCCGGCCGGGCGTGGTGATCGGCAAGCGCGGGGCCGAGGTGGACAAGCTGCGCGACGAGCTGGCGCAGCTCACCGGGAAGGAAGTCGGCATCAACGTGGAGGAGATCAAGCGGCCCGAGCTCGACGCGCAGCTGGTGGGCGATAGCGTGGCGCATCAGCTCACGCAGCGCATCTCGTTCCGCCGCGCCATGAAGCGCGCGGTGCAGAGCGCGATGCGGATGGGTGCGCAGGGCATCAAGATCAAGACGGCGGGGCGGTTGGGCGGCGCCGAGATCGCGCGCACCGAGGGCTACCACGAAGGCCGGGTGCCGCTGCACACGCTGCGCGCGGACATCGACTACGCGACGTCGACGGCCAAGACGACGTTCGGCACGATCGGCGTGAAGGTGTGGATCTTCAAGGGCGAGCGCACCGAAGATCTGCACGGCCGCACGTATTCGACGGGGGTGTGAGGGACGCATGCTGGCACCGAAACGGGTCAAGTTCCGCAAGCGGTTCAAGGGCCGGACCAGCGGCATGGCGACGCGGGGCAACACCGTGGCGTTCGGCCATTACGGCCTGATGACCCTCGAGCCCGGCTGGATCTCCAACCGGCAGATCGAGGCGGCGCGGGTGGCGCTGACGCGCGAGATGAAGCGCGGCGGCAAGGTCTGGATCCGCCTGTTCCCCGACAAGCCGATTACCAAGAAGCCGGCCGAGACCCGCATGGGGAAGGGCAAGGGCAACCCCGAGGGGTGGGTGGCGGTGGTCAAGCCGGGCCGGGTGATGTTCGAGCTCGAGGGGATCACGGAGCCGCAGGCGCGCGCCGCGCTGGCGCTCGCGGCGGCCAAGCTGCCCGTGAAATCGAAGTTCGTGAAGCGGGAGGAGCGCTGACATGGCGGCGAAGAAGCGGCCCGACGAGCTGCGGCAGCTCAAGACCGAGGACCTCGCGCAACAGCTGGCGGTGCTGAGCGAGGAGCGGTTCCGGCTGGAGTTCCGCCGGGCCACCGAGGCACTCTCGAACCCGCTGCAGCTGCGCACGATCCGCCGCGACATCGCGCGGATCCGGACCATTTTGAAGGAAAGGGCATCGGCATGACGGCGGGCGAGCGGGCGCGGCGCAAGACGCGCACGGGCGTGGTGGTGAGCGCCAAGATGCAAAAGACCGTGACGGTCTCGATGGTGCGCCGCTTCGCGCACGGCTTCTACGGCAAGCAGATCAACCGCACGAAGACGGTCGCCGCGCACGACGAGCACGGGGCCAAGCTGGGCGACACCGTGCGCATCGCCGAAACCCGGCCGCTGTCCCGGCGCAAGCGCTGGCGGGTCGTCGAGATCGTCGAGAAAGCGCAGTAGGCCATGGTGCAGCAGGAATCGATCCTGAAGATCGCCGACAACTCGGGAGCGCGCCGCGCGTTGGTGATCCGCGTGCTGGGCGGGTCGCGGCGCCGCTACGCCGGGCTGGGCGACGTCGTGGTCGTGGCCATCAAGGACGCGATCCCGACGGGACAGATCAAGAAGGGGGAAGTGGCCAAGGCCGTGATCGTGCGGACCGCCAAGGAGACGCGCCGCAAGGACGGGTCCTATATCCGCTTCGATGAGAACGCGGCGGTGCTGATCAACGATCAGGGCGAGCCGCGCGCGACCCGCATTTTCGGGCCCGTGGGACGCGAGCTCCGCGAGAAGAGGTTCATGAAGATCGTGTCGCTCGCGCCGGAGGTGATTTGAGATGAAGCCGCTCGTGTACCGGAAATCGCGCCGCGTCCGCGGCGCCGAGCCGCGGCGCCACAAGCTGCACATCGCCAAGGGCGACGTGGTGCGGGTGATCAGCGGCGAGCACCGCGGCAAGGAAGGCAAGGTCCTGCACGTCTATCCCAAGCAGTTCCGGGTGGTCGTGGAGGGCGTCAACCTGGTGAAGAAGCACAAGCGCGCCACGACGCCGCAGGGGGAGAGCGGGATCATCGAGTTTCCCGCGCCGATCGCGGCATCCAACGTGATGCTGCTCGACCCCAAGTCGGGCGCACCCACGCGGGTCCGGCGGCGCCTGGACAAGGACGGGACGGTGGAGCGGATCGCGATCAAGTCCGGCCAGCCGATCCCGCGGGTGAGGTAGGCGATGGCCGAAGAGCAAGAACAGAAGGCGCCCAAAGGCGCGGAAAAGGCGCCGGAGAAGCGGGAGAAGCGGGAGAAGGCGGAGAAGGCCCCCAAAGCGTCGCCGCCCGAGGCCGCCGAGCCGGTCGAACCGGCGCCACGCGCCCGCCTGCTCGACTTCTACGAGCAGCAGGTCCGGGGCCGGCTGCAGCAGCAGTTCGGGTTCCAGAACCCGCACCAGATCCCGCGGCTCACGAAGATCGTGCTGAACGTGGGGATGGGGGACGCGGTCAAGAACGCCAAGGGCCTCGAGGTGGCCGTGGCGGAGCTGGCGGCGATCAGCGGCCAGCAGCCGGTGGTGACGCGCGCCAAGAAGTCGATCGCGAACTTCGGCCTGCGCGCCGGCCAGCCGATCGGCTGCGCGGTCACGCTGCGCCGCGGGCGGATGTACGAGTTCCTGGACCGGTTCATCACCATCGCGGTCCCGCGGATGCGCGATTTCCGCGGGCTGCCGACGAAGAGCTTCGACGGGCGCGGCAACTACACGCTCGGCATCAAGGAGCAAATGATTTTCCCGGAGATCGACTACGACAAGGTCGAGCGGATCCATGGGATGGACATCACGTTCGTGACGAGCGCCGGGCGCGACGACACCGCGCTGGCGCTCCTGCGAGAGTTGGGCATGCCGTTCCGGGGCGAGACCGCCCCGGTCGCGGCGGCCTAGGAGCCCGAATGGCGAAGAAGTGCTGGATGGAGAAGGTCAAGCAGACGCCCAAGTTCAAGGTGCGGCGCTACTACCGCTGCCAGCGCTGCGGCCGCAGCCGCGGCACGCTGCGCAAGTTCCACCTGTGCCGCATCTGTTTCCGTGAGCTTGCGCTGCGCGGGGAAATTCCCGGCGTGCGCAAGGCCAGCTGGTAAAGGACGGTCGACGAGATGAGCGTGATTGATCCCGTCGCCGACATGCTCACCCGGGTCCGCAATGCGTGCCTTGCGGGCCACCGCCGGGTCGACATGCCGGTGTCGAAACTGAAGGTCGCGATCGCGCGGATCCTGCGTGACAACCACTACGTCCAGGACTTCAAGGTGTTGGACGATGGGCGCCACGGGCTGTTGCGATTGTACCTCAAGTACCACAACGACACGCCCGTCATCCGCGAGCTACAGCGCGTGTCCTCGCCGGGACTGCGCCGCTACGTCAAGGCGCGCGAGATCCCGCGCGTGAAAAACGGCCTCGGCATGGCGATTCTCAGCACGCCGCAGGGCCTGATGACCGACCGCGAAGCCCGTACCGCCCGCGTGGGCGGCGAGCTCCTCGCGGTGGTGTGGTAGGAGGCGAGCGATGTCGCGCATCGGCAAACGACCCGTCCCGCTCCCCAAGGGCGTGACCGCGCAGTTCGACGGCCGCCGCATCACGGTCACGGGCCCCAAGGGCGCCATCAGCCGGACGCTGCCGGCCGATCTCGCGATTGCCGTGGAGGACGGCGCGGTGGTCGTCCGGCGTCCTTCGGACGAGCCGCGGCACAAGGCGCTGCACGGGCTCACCCGCACGCTCGTCGCCAACATGGTCGAAGGCGTCACGCAGGGGTTCGCCAAGACGCTGGAAATCCAGGGCGTGGGCTACAAGGCCGAGGCCAAGCCGTTCGGCGTGCAGCTCGTGGTGGGCTTCTCGCATCCCGTCGCCTACCGCGCGCCCCAGGGCATCACGATCTCGGTCGCGAACAACGTGCAGGTGAAGGTCGAGGGAGTGGACAAGGAGCTGGTGGGGCAGGTGGCCGCGGAGCTGCGCAATGTCCGGCCGCCCGAGCCCTACAAGGGCAAAGGCATCCGCTACGCGGGCGAGCAGGTGCGCCGCAAGGCGGGCAAGACCGCGCAGGCGGCGAAATAACCCATGCGATCCATCCGGAAAATCAAGACCGCGGCCGACACCCGCTATCGGCGCCACCTGCGGGTCCGTAAAAAGGTGCAGGGCACCCCGGAGCGGCCCCGGCTCGTCGTATTCCGCTCCTCGAAGCACATCTACGCGCAACTCGTGGATGATCAGCGCGGCGTGACGCTCGCCGGCGCCGCCGACACGTCGGACGGCGTGCAGGTCGACGGGAAGGGGAAAGTGGCGCGCAGCTTCGCGCTGGGCCGCTTCATCGCCGCCAAGGCCAGGGAACGGGGCATCGTCCGCGTGGTGTTCGACCGCGGAGGCTATCAATACCACGGGCGCGTCAAGGCCGTTGCCGATGGCGCCCGCAAAGAGGGATTGGAGTTCTGATGATGAGCGATCAGGAGCAGGAAGGCGTGCCGGGGGCGGACCGGCCGCCGGCGGTGGAACCCGCTGCCGCAGCCGCCCCCGCTGCCCCCGCCGCCCCCAGCGCC